>NZ_QOCY01000029.1:0-15430 GCF_024701915.1 Lactobacillus leichmannii
ACTTGACTTAGAGTAGAAAAGAGCTCGCCTATTGTCCTATCATCTTCATCATCTCGCTTCTCAACTGACATGAACTGTAGCGCAGAAAGACGAAAGCCGTATGGGCAGTCAATGCATCATATGACCGGCCACATGGTATTCAGTGCCAAGCTTCAAGAAACTCTTGCAGGTCTTGAAGAAGACCTCGATATCCCATCTTTTGCCGTAAATTCTGATGATCTCATTTTCATCGATCGTCATGTCCGTGCAAATAAGAGCGATCCAGTCTTTGCGGTTGGAACGATTTCTTACGCAGACTATTCTGGCATCAATTTGGGCACCATCTTTGGCAGGATCTCCAACCTTTACAGGGACGGATAGGAGATATCTTGAACGACCTCGACGTTTCTTGCATGCGTTGAAGATCTGCTTGACGTTCATCCGCTTTCCTTCGAACTCGTATGTGATCTTGGAGCTCTTCTTCACCATGGCGATTACATTCAAACCACGTTGACTGCTTTGGACAATCTGATGAGGATTGGAGAACCAAGTGTCGAACATAACGTACTTGGCAGTGAGTCCTGCTTTCAAAGCTTGATCAAGCAGCTGGATAACCACATCAGTCCCCTTAGATTGAGCCATAATTCGCCTTTTGGACGCAATTGTGCGCTTGTCGATCTTCTTAGTCGTCCCGATGACATTCTGATCGTTCTTTGAGGACAAGAGTGATGAAGCGATTGGAACGAAGGAGGATCCATCAGTCCAACCCATGGTCATCATCTGAAAGCCCTTTTTGTAGGTCATCGAAACGTGGTCGAATACTTTGGCAGCCAATTCAGTCTTCTTGTATCCAGTTCTGGAGTAGAGCGAATCGTCAAAGACGAAGCAATCGGCACGTTGGTCAGAGGTCAGATCTTTCAGATGCTCATTGATGATCTTCTCAGCTAGCAGAATAGTGAAGCGAAGCCAGTTGATATGTGGGTTCTGCATGAATCGATAGTAGGTGTTCTTGGAGAAGCCAGAAGTACACTTGCCAGACCTCTGTTGCATGTACATGCTTCTGTCTGGAAATACATTACTGAAGATGTATGAAAGGATCGACCAAAGTGGGATTCCTTTGGACTTGCGAAGCCCACATCTACGGAGAAGCTCCATAACTTTGTAGTCCTTGAAGAACTTTTCAACAGAACTGGCAATTTTAGGTTCGTTCTTAGTATCGAATAATGGTAAAAGCGCAAGCCTTTCGTTTGATATTGATGATGTTTTGGTCGGCTTAATTATATCAAGCGAACAAAGGCCTTGTGCTTTTTTATTGGCTAAACTATTGAATTTTCAAGGTACAAGCCCACTTTTGTAAGTGTAAAGTTTAAGTTAGTCAAATAAAAAACTAATCAGTTTTTTATTTAATTAGTTTCTTGCTAATTAGTTTCTTATTTAATTAGTTTCTTGCTAATTGTTTTTTTATTTAATTAGTTTCTTACTACCTGTCGTGCTATAATGATGGTAAAGGTGGTGATGATATGAGATTTATATTCAAGGCTTTAATAGTAGTTGTTATTATCCTTGCATTTCCTTTGTCCATAATTCTTGTCTTTAAAAATTGGTCAACGGCCATTGGCACTAGCACACTCATGCAATTAAAGTTTGATTGGTTGGATCAGTACGAACCGATATACCTTTTTTGGAGTGGGATAATTCTGGCGGCGGTGTTAATTGTTTTATTGATTATCACACTTTTTTGGCCACGGTCGCAGTCATTATATCTTCATCAAAAGTCTGATGGTCAAGTTACCATCAGTAAGAAAGCTATTGAGCATTTTGCTCTTTCAGCACTTCAACATGAACCCTTTATTGGTAACCCCAAGGTATCAGCTAAGTTATCACGAAAAAGGATCACACTTAAAATATCGGGTGATCTACTAAATTCAGTCAATGCCAAGAAACAGACTGCAGATTTTCTCAATCAATTAAAAAAAGATTTGCGTATTTGTCTTGGAATTTCTGAACAGAAAAAAATAAAAATCCGACTCGTTGATTTCAATGAGTCGGACGCTAATGTGCATCAATCTCGAGTTGTCTAGGAGGTGATAACGTGCCCGAACTCATTAAAGCTTATTTTTGGCCACTAATTGGTGGAATTATAGGATTGCTTTTAGCGGTCCTTATCATCACTTTTGGATTTTTCAAGACGCTTTTTGTTTTGATTTTTGTGGCGATTGGGATTACCGCGGGCTATTATATTCAAAAAACTGGTATCTTAACAGATGTTTTTAAATAACTGTTTGAATTATAAGGAGGAAAAATTATGCAGAACGGAACGCCAAGTGAAAAAACAACAACTGACAAAAAGTCTGGTATTAAAGGCAATTTAACATTTGATGATAAGGTTATTCAAAAAATAATTGGTATTGCACTTTCTGAAGTAGATGGCTTATTAACCGTAGATGGCGGTTTTTTCGCAAATGTTGCTGAAAAACTAGTTAATACTTCCGATGTCACATCAGGAATTGATGTAGAGGTTGGAAAAAAACAGGTTGCAGTGGATCTCGACATTGTTGCTGAATACGGCATTGATATTTCTAAACTGTATGACAAGATCAAAAATGTTATCGTTCGGGAAGTAAAGAATATGACCGACTTAGAAGTAATTGAAGTAAATGTTCATGTTGTTGATATCAAGACAAAGGAGCAACATGAACAAGATTCGACTTCTCTGCAAGATCGCGTGAGTGATGCTCTCAGTAAGGGCGCAAAGAAATCGAAGGAAACATTAAGTGACAGCGTTGATAAAGTAACGTCTGACAATAAATCTAGTCGTGTTAACTAAGGGAGTAAGTAAATATGGGACTTATTTGGAAATTAATCATCGGGGCAATCATTGGTGCCATTGCTGGAGCAATCACTAACCGTGGTGCTGCTATGGGCTGGATTGCAAACATCGTAGCTGGTTTGATTGGTGCATGGATTGGCCAAGGGCTCCTTGGCACTTGGGGTCCTTCATTAGCTGGCATGTCATTGATACCATCGATCATCGGGGCAATTATTTTAGTTCTGATTGTTTCATTAGTTGTTGGTCGAACCAGTAAAAAGTAAGGGGGGAATTTTATGGACGTTTTGAAAAGTGTATTTAAGTTTATGATCGCTTCTACGCTCGTTGTAGGTGGTGTTCTCATCGGCGGCACCGTATTGGCTGCTAAGAAGGTAGATGGCATTGGTGATACGTTGCAACAAAAATTACATGAATAATTAGCCAAATTATCTATATTAGTCATCTTAGAATGTAAATAATTTGACAATTAAAGGTCAGTTAGTCAATATTTCAATTGCTATGATAACCTTTTATAAATATAGATGGGAATTTTTTTGATAATAAATAAAAGCAGGCACTTTTTTACGTAGGTAGGTGCTTGCTTTTATTTATCTATAAATTATAGCCTAGCAGTTAAAAAGGAACTGTATAATTTTATGTGTAAGGATGAACAGTTCCTTAAACTAAATTCCAATTGGGTATAAAAAAAGGACTCCCTTTCCGTATAATTGATTTGAACACTATCAATACGAAAGAAAATCCCCTATGACTGATTTTAACAAAGAATGCCTCAATGCGCTATTGAACAAAGAGAAATTCGATGAATTCATGCGTACTCAGCTTTCTAGGACTCGATCAACTCCTAGAAAGCGAATTGACTGCCTTTCTTGGTTATGATCCCTATGCTCGAGAGGATTGGAACTATGGAAACTCTAGAAACGGTAGCTATTTTAGACAAGTTAAAACTCAATTCGGACCGATCAGAGTTCAAGTTCCTCGGGACAGAAAAGGTGAGTTTCACCAACATACTTTTCCAGCATACGGCCAACACACTGATACGCTAGAATCAACCGTGATTCAGCTCTATTCGCATGGCGTAACGACCCGGGAGATCTCTGATTTGATTGATAAAATGTAGGGCAGCTATTACTCAGCTGTCACTGTCGTCAACATCTCTAAGCAGGCTGCCAGCCAAGTCGAAAACTATCACCAACGTCAGCTGAGCGACAAGTTCTTCTGCGTTTATCTCGACGCCACTTACATTCCTCTGCGTAGAGATACGTACCAGCGTGAGTCAGTCTATGTGGCTGTTGGGATTAAGCCTAATGGCCATAAGGAGATCATTGATTATCGTATTGCCCCGGTGGAGAATATCGGAATTTGGGGTGAAATGATTTCCAACTTCAAGGAACGCGGCCTTGAGCAGGTTGAGCTATTCCTGTCAGATGGGTTTGTAGGCATTAAAGACATGCTAAAGCAGTATTACCCAAAATCTAAATTCCAACGATGCCTAGTTATGCGAAATATCAAGGGGAAAGTCCGTGTAAGCGATCGTAAAGAGGCTCTGGACGACTTCAAGCAAGTTCATAAGCAATCTAGCTTAAAAGAGACAGAAACGAACGGTTCTCCACGCTTTCTACGACAAATACGACTCAAAGTACTCAAGCATGATCAAGAATCTGCAGAAGATTGAGGAAGACCTGCTGGTCTTTTACCAGTACCCTAAGCAGATTTGGCCCTCGATCTACTCAACGAACATGATCGAGTCGATGAACAACATGATCAAACGCAAGACAAAGCCAAAGTCAGAATTTCCAACTGAAGAGTCCCTAGACAACTTCTTAGGTGTACAGGCTATCGGCTACAATGACCGACTCATAAAGGCTTTGGTCAGGTGACAGACACGTTGGAATGATACTTCGATTAAAACATAATTACTTAAACTTCCCACTTACAAAAGTGGGAAGTTTAAGTTAGTCAAAAATTTTACTCTTTTCCCCCCCTCCAGGCAAATTATTCCTCTATCATATAAAAAATCTTTTTGGACAAAAAGCTTGCTAAGGCACTATATCTTGCAATAAACTATTAGAGCAACGTAGATCTAGTATAGTATGAATAGAAAGAGTGTGATCACCGTTATTGTCTTAAGTGGCCCAATTGGAGCCGGCAAATCCAGTTTAACCAGTATCCTCGCCAAGCACCTTGGCTCAACAGCATATTACGAAGAGGTCAACAACAATCCGGTTCTGCCTTTGTACTACAAAGACATGAAACGGTACACCTTCCTCTTGAACACCTACTTCTTGAACAAGCGGCTGGCTGAAATCAACGCCGCCGCCGGCAACCACAACGACGTTTTAGACCGGTCCATCTATGAAGACCTGCTCTTCTTCAACATGAACGTCGATAACGGGGTTGCTGACCCGACTGAATACCAAATCTACCACGACCTGATGGACAACATGATGGAAGACGTGCCAGGCAATCCGCGCAAGAAGCCGGACCTCCTGATCTACATCCACGTCTCCCTTGACACCATGCTCAAGCGGATCGGCAAGCGGGGCCGGGAGTTCGAACAGCTCGACTCCGACCCGGGCCTGAAGGAATACTACCAGAACCTCCTGCGCTACTACGAGCCCTGGTATGAACAATATGACGTTTCACCAAAGATGATGATCGATGGTGACAAGTACGACTTTGTCGACAACATCGATGACCAGGACCTGGTTCTGGACATCATCGACAACAAGCTGCGCGAAATCGGTAATTTATAGTTAGTTGTTAGAAGGAACGTGATGACCGTTATTGTATTAAGTGGGCCCGTTGGGGCCGGTAAATCCAGCCTAACCGCAATTCTTTCCAAATATCTGGGGACCAAGCCTTTCTACGAAAGCGTCGATGACAACCCTGTCCTCCCGCTTTTCTACAAGGACCCCCTCAAGTACACCTACCTGCTGCAGCTCTTCTTCTTGAACACGCGCTTCCACAGCATTAAAAAAGCCCTCAGCGACGACAACAACGTCCTGGACCGGTCCATCTATGAAGATTCTCTTTTCTTCCATATGAACGCCGACATCGGCCGGGCCAATGACCTGGAAGTCCAGACCTACGACGAGCTGCTGGAAAGCATGATGAAGGAACTGGAGCGGATGCCTAAGCGCCATCCTGACCTCCTGGTTCACATCAATGTTTCCTATGAAACAATGATCAGACGGATCCAGAAGCGGGGCCGGTCTTACGAGCAGCTCAGCTTCGACCCGACCCTGGAAGACTACTACAAGCGGATGCTCCGCTACTATGAGAAGTGGTACGACGACTACGACTACTCACCAAAGATGATGATCGACGGCGACCACTACGACTTCATGGCCAGCGAAAGCGACCGGACTGAAGTCCTGGACCAGATCACCCAGAAGCTCAAGCAAGTGGGCAAACTGCCAAAGAACTGGCAGGCCGGTGAAATTGCCACCGAATCAATCGAATTTTCATCTTAAGAAGCTCCCCTGACGGGGGCTCTTTTATTTAGGCTAAATTCTTTGTTTAGTTAGCTTTCAGCCTTGTAGAACGATTTTTTTAATTCTTTATGGGGTTTCACTTTAAAAAGAAAATTGGTACCGGTTGCTTTTATCCAAAGATAAGCTGTATAAAATAAACCGTTTCTAAAAAACGTGATACAATATTGACGATCTGCTTTTCTAGCGGAAGAAACTATTTATGAAAAAGGGTGAAAAGATAACATGCATTTAAAGAAACTTCGCAAACTTCTCCTGCTGCCAATCAGCCTGCTCATCGCCGCGCTGTTCTTAACGGCGCCCAAGGCCCAGGCTGCTAGCAAGAAGACTTACATCATCGGTACCGACCAGACTTTCAAGCCCTTTGAAATCCAAGACAAGGATGGTACCTACAATGGCAAGAACCCGGGAATTGACATCGAAATCCTCCGGGAAATCGCCAAGCACGAAAACTTCAAGTACGAGCTGAAGATCATGTCCTTCAACGCCGACGTCCAGGCCCTGCAGTCTGGCCAGATCGACGGGATGATCGCCGGCATGAGCGTGACTGAAGAAAGAAAGAAGACCATCGACTTCAGCAACTCCTACTACACTGACGGGGTCTGCCTGGCCGTGGCCAAGGACAGCAAGATCACCAGCATGAAGGACCTCAAGGGCAAGACGGTTAACGTCAAGACCGGGACTACTTCTGCTATCTATGCCAAGTCCATCCAAAAGAAGTACGGCTTCAAGCTGAAGTACTACACCAACTCCAACACTTCCTGGGCTGACGTCAAAGCCGGCAACGCTGACGCCTGCTTCGACGATGGTCCGTCCCTGCGCTACGGGATTGCCAACGGGACCGGCCTGCGCATCGTCGGCAAGCAGGTTTCCAACGCCCCTCTGGCTTTTGCCGTTAAGAAGGGGGAAAACCAGGAACTCCTCAAGATGTTCAACGACGGTCTGGCCTGGCTGAAGAAGACTGGCCGCTTAAAGAAGATCGTCAACAAGTACACCAGCAAGAAGGCTGTTAAGAGCCAAGTCGTAGCTGATACTTCAATTTTGGGCTTAATCAAGGACAACGCCGGCGCTCTTCTGCAAGGTCTGTGGATGACCATCGAACTCTCAATCGTCGGCATCCTGGCCGCCCTGGTCTTCGGTTTAATCCTCGGGATCATGGGGATCGCTGAACACAAATTCTGGCATGGCCTGGCCAACGTAATCATCTACATCTTCCGTGGGATTCCAATGATGGTTTTGGCCTTCTTTATTTACATCGGCATGCCAACCTTGCTGGGCCACAAGCTGCCCCTCTTTACCGCCGGCATCCTGACTTTGATGCTGGACGAAGGGGCCTACATCGGGGCCATCGTCCGCGGGGGCTTCGAATCAGTTGACGTGGGTCAGTGGGAAGCGGCCCGGTCCCTGGGTCTGCCTTACTACAAAGCCCTGTGGAAGGTTGTTGCCCCGCAAGGCTTCAAGCTGATGATTCCATCCCTGGTCAACCAGTTCATCATCACTCTTAAGGACACGTCCATCCTTTCCGCCATCGGGGTCATGGACTTGACGCAAACTGGTGCCAACTTGATCGCCCAAAACTTTCAGGGCTTCAAGATGTGGCTGATCATCGCCGTAATATACCTGATCATCATCACCCTGCTTACCTGGCTGTCCAACTACATTCAAAAGAAGATGCAACATTAGTTAAAAGGAGGCTTTTCCCATGGAAGAAAAATACAAGGTTCAGGTAACTGACCTGCACAAGAGCTATGACGGCGTTCATGAAGTCATCAAGGGCGCCAGCCTGGACGTCGCGCCAAGCGAAGTCGTCTGCATCATCGGTCCGTCTGGTTCAGGCAAGAGTACCTTCCTGCGCTGCATCAACAAGCTGGAAGACTTCCAAGACGGCCACATCTACTTGGATGGCGTTGACCTGGCTGACCCAAAGGTCGACATCAACAAGATGCGGGAAAAGATCGGCATGGTCTTCCAGCACTTCAACCTCTTCCCGAACATGACCGTCCTGGAAAACATCACCCTGGCTCCGGTCGAACTGGGCAAGGAAGACAAGGAAACGGCTATCAAGGAAGCCCACAAGTACCTGCAGATGGTCAACATGGATGACAAGGCTGACGTCAAGCCGACCACCCTGTCCGGCGGCCAGCAGCAGCGGGTAGCCATCGCCCGGGCCCTGGCCATGAAGCCGGATGTCATGCTCTTTGACGAACCGACCAGTGCCCTGGACCCGGAAATGGTCGGCGACGTTTTGAACGTTATGAAGAAACTGGCCCAGGAAGGGATGACCATGATCGTGGTAACCCACGAAATGGGCTTCGCCAAGCAGGTGGCTGACAAGGTTGCCTTCTTCTACGGCGGCGTGATCAAGGAACTTGGGACGCCGGAAGAAATCTTCGACCACCCGCAGGAAGAAGAAACCAAGAACTTCTTGAACAAGGTTTTGAATATCTAAGCTAAGCTGAGTTTAGATTTTTTAAAAGCAAGTAAAAAAATAAAAGGAAAGCGCTTGAGTTGCCATGCTCAAGCGCTTTTTAGCGGCTAAAAATAATGGAAACACACTTTATAATCACTAACAAAATTATAATTCGTATTTACATCCGGTTAATTCCATGTTAAGGTAGAAATATCCCCTTTTATTGGAAGAAATTCCGAACATTGCCTACTGGAGGATCAAATGGAATTTATTAACAAGTATTTCGAGCTCGACAAGCTCGGTTCAAACCCTAAGCGGGAGTTCATCGCTGGTCTGACGACCTTCTTCGCGATGTGCTACATCCTTTTCATCAACCCTAGCGTCTTGGCCGCCAGCGGGATGGACAAAGGCGCGGTCTTCACGGCAACTGCCCTGGCCAGCGCGCTCGGCTGTCTTATCATGGGTATTTTTGCCAACTACCCGATCGCTACTGCCCCGTCTTTGAGTCTTATCGCCTTCTTCGCTTACACTGTCTGCATCGGCATGAAGGTGAAGTGGCAGACTGCCCTGGCTGCTGTTTTCCTGGCCTCAATCATCTTCATTTTGATTACGGTCTTCAAGCTGCGGGAACTGATCGTTGACAGCATCCCTAACGACTTGAAATTTGCCATTTCCGCCGGGATCGGGATCTTCATCGCCTTCCTGGGCCTGCAAAACGGCAAGCTTGTTGTCAGCAGCGCTTCTACTTTGGTAACTATCGGTTCCTTCAAGGACCCAGCTGCCTGGGTAACCATCTTCGGTCTGCTGGTAACCATCTTCTTGATGATCCGGCAGGTGCCAGGCGCGATCTTCATCGGGATCGTCCTGTCTTCAATCTTCAGCATCCTGGTTGGCCAAAGCAAGATGCCGACTTCAGTCGTTTCTTTGGCGCCAAGCTTGAAGCCAAGCTTCGGCCAAGCTATCTTCCACCTGGGCGACATCAACACGGTGCAGATGTGGACGGTCGTTTTAACCTTCCTCTTGGTGGCCTTCTTTGACACCACTGGTACCTTGATCGGTCTGGCTCACCAGGCTGGACTGATTGACAAGGACGGCAAGATGCCAAGAATCGGCAAGGCCATGGCGGCTGACTCAACGGCCATGATGGCTGGTTCCATCATCGGTACTTCACCGGTTGGCACCTACGTTGAATCTTCATCCGGGATCGCTGCCGGCGGCCGGTCTGGTTTGACTGCCGTTTGGGTTGGCATCTTCTTCCTTTTGTCCATGTTCTTCAGCCCACTTTTGAGCGTGGTAACGACTACAGTTACTGCTCCAGCCTTGATCATCGTCGGCGTTTTGATGGCCGCCAACCTGGCCAAGATCTCCTGGGACAAGCTGGAAATCGCTGTTCCAGCCTTCTTGATCGTGATTGGCATGGGCTTGACCTACTCCATCGCTGACGGGATGGCCCTGGGGCTGATCGTTTACCCGATCTCCATGACTGCTGCCAAGCGGACCAAGGAAGTCAGCCCAATGATGTGGATCCTGGCTGTAGTCTTCGTGATCTACTTCTTGATCTTGAACGTCTAAACGCTAACAATAACAATTTTTGCCAAGCTAAAAAGCCCCGACTTCGGTCGCGGCTTTTTTCTTATGTATTTTCAGCTTTATTCTTTGGCTTCCTGCAGGCTGGCCATCTTGTCATAGACCAGGCCCCGCTGGTTTTCGTCGATTTCCAAGACTAAAAGGTCACCGGCTAACAGCTTGGTATTCCCATTAGGGATAATATCCTTTTGCCCCCGGTGGATAACTCTAACCAGGGTGCGGTCCGGCCAGGCGATGTCCTTGACCTGGTGGTCAGCCAACTGACTGCCTTCATAAATGGAAATAGTCAGCTGGTCTGCTTCACCAACATAGTCGTTGTCTTCTTTGGTCTGCATCCGGCCAGCCAGGCTTTCATAGATCGGCACCCCGCCCAGCAGTTCGTTGACGACATAAGCGGCAACTGAGACCACGGCTAAAGGCATGAGGTGCAGCAGTGACCCGACCATTTCCGCGATCAGCATGATAGCGGTAAAAGGCGAGCGGACGATGGCTGAAAAAAGCCCGGCCATGGAGAAGATGATCAAGTTGACGACCAATTTTTGGTCCAAAAGGCCCAGGTCAACCATGAACTGGCCATAAACCGCCCCCAAGAGGGCCCCCATGGTCAAGATCGGCAGGAAGATCCCGCCCGGCAGGCCAGAATCGTAAGACACGATGGAAAAACTGATCCGCAAGAGGAAGATCAAGACCAGGACATTTACGGCGTGAATTTGGTTCAAGCTCAAGATCAAGTTGTTGCCCCCGCCGACATAGCCTGGGAAGTAGTACATGACCGGCACTAAGATGAGGGCCGGGATGATCCCGTGCAGCCAACGCGGCAGGACGGGGATTTTTTGATAAACATGGCTGAAATTGAGCAGGCCCCACTGGTAGAATCGGCCGATCAAGCCTAAGAAAGCCCCCAATAAGAGCAGCTGCCAGTACTGGAGGATGGGGAAGCTGTGCTTGTAGTCGATCGCTAAGACCGGAGTCTGGCCAAAGACATTAGAAACCACAAAGTTGGCCATGATGGCTCCGGCTAAAGCGTTCAGCCAGACCCGGGGAGAAAAGTTGTGAAAGACTTCTTCAACGATGAACATGGCCCCGCCCAAAGGTGCCCCGAAGGCCGCGGACAAGCCGCTGGCCGCCCCGGTTGCCAGGAGGACCCGGGAGTCGCTCTTTGAAGCCTTGAAGCCCTGGGCCACCCCCTGGCCGACCGTTGAGCCCAATTGGATTGACGGACCTTCCCGGCCTAAAAAGAGGCCAGACCCGATCGACAGGACCCCGCCGATGAACTTCCGCCAGAAGACCGGCCACCAGGCCAGTTGCAGCTTGCCCTGCAACTGAAGTTCTACTTCAGGGATCCCGGACCCGCCGGCATGGGGCTGCTGCTTGACTAAGAAGCCGGCCACGATCACGCTGGCCAGAACGCCCCCGGCTAAGAGCCACAAGAGGGCTGGGTTAGCGTGCGCTGCCTGGTAGCCTTTTTGCCACATGGCCAGGGTCTGCCCGATCAGCCAGCGGAAGCTGCCAACAACAATGCCCGCCACCAGGCCTACGACCAGGGCTTCGAATAATAAGCGCAGGTTGGATTTGCGCGTTTGTCTGTCTTCACTCTCCATACTATTTTTACCCACCTTTTTTTGTATATAAAAAAGCATAACCCTTTTAGGCGGACATGTAAAATCTACTTTCACCTGCTTTCCAAAGGTCGCAGCTGGTCTTCAACATAGGCCCGGTACTTTGGCAGCTGCTTGAGCAATTCTTCATGCCGGCCAGCGGCTTGAACTTGACCTTGGTCTAAAAAGTAGATTTTATCAGCATTGGCGATCGTCGACAGACGGTGGGCGATGATGATGACAATCTTTTCCCGGGCAATCCGGTCAACAGCTTGGCTGACCTTGGCTTCTGACTCGGGGTCCAGGTTAGCCGTGGCTTCATCCAGGATCAGGCAAGGGGGCATCCCGCAAGTAGGCCCGGGCCAGCTGTAGGCGCTGGCTGCCGTAGAGCAGAATCAAGAGAAAACTGGCCAGGGTCAAGACCGTCTGCAGGGGTCCAGTCACGCTGAAAACCGCGTCAGTTTTCCGGGACAGGGCGAACAAGTCCTTCAGGTCGCCGTGGAATTTTTGCAAAACGCTGGCTTGGGCATTAGTCAGCTTGATATTGGCCAGGTTTTCATATCAATACAATGGCTTCTTAAAGGCCAGCGAAGTTAAGAAGGCAAAGCTGCCGACCATCATTTCCAAGAAGGCGGCCAAGACAAGCGACCAGCCGGCCAGCGCGAGCCAGCTGGCATCCTTGAAGAAGGAAATCACCAAGGCTGAAGCCGTCCAGAAGGAAACAATCTACAAGCTGTCATCTTCCTACCGCCGTGACTACCTGGACTACGCGCTCAGCAACGCGCAAAAGGCACTTTCCGGCAATAAAGGTGAGATAACTTTTGCCAAATGGCTCCTGGCCAACTCTGAGACCTACCTCAATGGGAAAAAGGCCCCAGTCACCAACATCAACAAGCTGAACAAGGCTGAGTACGAACGCGTGCGGAGAATCGTTTCGGACGCGGCGCCAAATGGCTACATGACGACCATTTACTACAAGCGGGCGGATGGCACTTGGCACAGAAAATACAGTGAACTTTGGAACAACAAAAACTGCAAATTCGTTTATGTCAGCATGACGACCAAAGAGAAGAAATTCTTGAAGATCAGCGACTTCGCGAAGAACAGCAAGTAATAGTTTCCAGATGAAAAGCAGTCAACTTTTTGAAGCTGACTGCTTTTTACTCGCTCATTTTTTCTTTAAGCCCGATATTTTGCCGGAATCAAGGTTAGCCACTTTAGTCAAGCTGCTCTTGTACTGATAAAGGCTGCCCTCATCTGAAAGCCCGGCATTGTATTTTAGAAAGGCATAGTAGTCATCGCCAAGCTTAAACAGGTTCAGAATTGCGATAGCGTGCTTGCTTCTCTTGGCAATCAGCTTAGTTAGCTTGACCCAGTTTTCATCAGAAGAGACCTGTTTGTTTTTCCTCAACGCTTTCTCGTTTACCGTTAAATAAATATTGTTTTTCTTGTCCGTATGCTCCACAAAAACTTGTGGGTCTACTTCAATCGGCTTAACAAACTGCTTGTTATGGCTGGACCTGCTTTTTTCGAGCTTCCCGTTGTCATAGATGGTCGCGAAGCTAGTTCCAGAGTCATCGTCTGCCGTTATTTTGGCTTCCAAAATCGCGCTGGCGCTGTTGTCGACATGCTTTAGCAGCAACAATGTCCCAAGCAGCAGAACGACAATTAAGCCAGAAATAATCGTTGCTCTCTTTTTGTTCATATGTTTCTACCTTAAATTTGTCCTTTATTAAATTTGTCCTTTATAATAATATACCTTACCTCCTAGAGACGCTGCGCTCAATTCTACTTTTCTATATACTGATTACGCTAAATAAGACAGCCTTTTCATCATATGTCACAAATCTTTTCTGGAAATCTCCTACTGAACAATGAAAAGCCTAATATTATCATCAAGCAACAGAAGAATCAAGCACGACAAAACAAAAGAGTGAAACTTTCCAATGAAGTTTCACTCTTTTCATCAATACTGTTTGTTATTTTTCTTCATACCATTCGGTGTGGTAAACGCCCTCGCGGTCGTTTCTGTAGTAAGTGTGCGCACCGAAGTAGTCTCTTTGTGCCTGAATCATGTTGGCCGGCAGGCTTGGGTTGAAGATTGATTCCAGGTAGTTCAGAGCGGCGCTGAAGCTTGGAGTCGGCACGCCAGCTTCCGCAGCCAGCTTAACGACTGCTCTCAAGGCTGGCAGGTTCTTTTCCATCACGCCCGCAAAGTATGGGTCTTGGAAAAGGTTGTCCAGTTGCTTGCCGTCAGCGTAGGCATCTTCAATATGGTACAGGGTCTTGGCGTGGATGATGCATCCCGCTTCCCAGTTCTGCGCGATCGCCGGGTAGTTCAGTTCCCAGTCGTAAGCCTTAGCGGCCATGGTCAACTGCTGGAAGCCTTGAGCGTAAGCCACGATCTGCGCCAGGTACATTGCCTTGCCCAAGTTGTCGATCAAGTCGCTGGCAACTTCACCGTCGTAAACGACTTCCTTGCCTTCCCGGGTCGTGGCCTTGGACATGAACCGGGCCAAAACGGCTTCCGCTACCACCGTAATTGGAGCGCCCAGCTTGATGGCGTCTTCCAGCATCCAGTTGCCAGTCCCCTTGTAGGAAGCAACGTTCAAGATGTGGTCGATCACATCGTCGTCAGTCAAGTCGTCCTTTTGCCGCAAAACTTGTGAAGCAATTTCAATCAAGTAGGCGTTCAGGTCACCCTTGTCCCATTCAGCAAAAATATCTGCCATTTCCTTGTTGGACTTGTGGGCTACCTTGCGCATGATGTCGTAGACTTCAGAGATTTCCTGCATGATCGCGTATTCCATCCCGTTGTGGACCATCTTAACGTAGTGGCCCGCCCCTTCTGGCCCGATGTAGGACACGCAGGCGCGGCCGTCTTCAGTCTTAGCGGCCATCGCGGTCAAGATTGGCGCTGCTTCTTCATAAGCTTCCTTGTCCCCTCCTGGCATCAAGGCCGGGCCGTTCAAGGCGCCTTCTTCACCGCCGGACACGCCCATGCCGATGAAGTGCAGGCCGTGCTTCTTTAATTCATGGTAGCGGCGGTTGGTGTCGTGGAAGTTGGAGTTCCCGCCGTCAATAATGATGTCGCCCTTGTCCAAAAGCGGGATCAGCTTCTGAATGGTTTGGTCAACCGGGTCACCAGCCATGATCTGCACCAGAATCTTGCGGGGCTTTTCCAAAGAATCAACGAATTCTTCCCAAGTGTAGCAAGGCTTTAGCTTGTCATCCTCGTACTTGGCCAAAGCATCGACTTCCGGCTTGTCGATGGAGAAGCCGGAGACTGAAAAGCCGTGATTTCTAACATTGAGGGCTAAGTTCTTGCCCATGACCGATAAACCGATCACACCAAATTGTTGCATTTATTTACCTCCTAGTATGTCTGCCTCTTTTATTATACTTGCAAGCAAGAAGAAAGCGAAACCAAAAGGTTTCGCTTTCTTCTTTATTTATATTTCTCTTAGTGAGAAGCACCTGAAGTAGTGTCTGGTGCAGTTTCTGGAGTTGAAGCACTTGAAGTTGCTTGAACTTG
>NZ_QOCY01000030.1:0-18559 GCF_024701915.1 Lactobacillus leichmannii
ATAAGTCCGGTAAGCCTTGATAGAGCAGGCTCTCTTTGATTCGAATTCGCCCATGTGCTCCATGATCAAGCTGTGTACAAAGGAGGCTCTGCCTTTAACCATCATCACGAAATCATAGTCGCACGAGTCCATGAACTGGATATTGGCCTTACTGAAGTATCCGCGATCAAGGATAAAGCCAATCTTCTCATAGCCATAGCCGCGAATCTTCTCCAGCATGTATTTGAGCTGTGAGACATCGACGATACTACCCGGATAGCTTTCGTAAAGCAGGGGCTTCTCATTGGTCATATCGTAAGCAATCGAGTAGTTGATGATTGGCGCGCCAACGTCGTTCTTAGGGTGGCCGTATTCAGCCATCTCAATATCTCCAGCTTTACAGTTCTTGTTGGTGGAGTCATAGGAAACGTAGATTTTCTCGTTCTTATCGTGGGTGGCATTCCAGCTGTTCAAGAAGTCGACCCTGTCATTGTCATCGATCTCGCAAATGAAGCGCGAGATTGTAGAGTCACTGTAAATCTTGTTCTGTGGCGTCATCAATGGGTGGTTGTAGGCATAATCCGGGAAGTGCTGAGCCACGTTGCTTTCTGCGATAACAGAGTACGCGGCCAGATCAAGAAGCAGTCCCTTTCCCCGGTCATCCCAGCGCTTCAAGTGTTCAGCGAGCTTGTAGTCTTCAATAATTCTTCTGACTACGGAGAAGGCACCGATGCGAATACAGCTGCTTCTTGATTCATTAACTGGTTCAGCCGCCGTTCCCTCGGCAGGAATCTCAACATCAGGGAAGAACTTTTCAAAGTTGGGGTTCGGGAACATCATTCCCGGATGATCTGGATCGGCTTTCCCAATGGTCGTTCTTCTGGCGACGTTATATTTCTTCTCGGGAAGGTACTCTCTAGCATAAGTGTATTCGATGTAGGTAGTCTTCCCCCGTTTATTTCTGGAAATTTTACCAGTGTTCTTAGGAATATTAACCAGGCAGTTGTAGTACATGATGGCCTCCTTCATTGAGTATGATATCATACTCAAATTATAACATAGAAAAGCACATCAATGCAAGTAAAGATGTGCTAAAAATACAGTATTTTTGCGGGTTTAGGTCCTTTTCTCAAAGGACTTGAGTTTGATTGCTCTGGGAAGTTAGCATTAAAGACTCCAGTATTATTTAGTGTATCACAACAGTAATACACCAATACGATTTAGGGGGTAACTATGGAAAAAGTGATGACTGTCAACAACGTTACAAAGACTTACGGTAAAAAAGGGGAGAAGCAGTTCCAGGCCTTAAAGGGCGTCTCGCTCAGCGTAGCCAAGGGCGAATTCGTCGCCATTATGGGGACTTCCGGTTCTGGTAAGACCACTCTTTTGAACATCATGTCGACCTTGGACAAGCCAAGCAGCGGCGAGGTTACGGTTAACGGCAAAAACATCGCCAAGCTGAAGAAGAACCAGATGGCCGACTTCCGGTCTAAAGAAATTGGCTTTATCTTCCAGGACTTCAACCTCTTGGACAACCTGACCGCTAGGGAAAACATTGCCCTGCCACTTTCTTTGCAAGGGGTAAAAAGCTCAGAAATCGATTCTAAGGTCGATAAGATCGCAGCTAAGCTCAACATCAGCGAAGTCTTGGAAAAGTACCCAGCAGCCATTTCCGGCGGGCAGAAGCAAAGAGTTGCTGCTGCCAGAGCCTTGGTTCATGAACCGGCAATCTTGATGGCCGATGAACCAACCGGGGCCCTGGATTCTAAGTCTTCCAGGGCCTTGCTGGACACGATGGAGCTGCTTAATGAGAAAGACCAGGTTTCAATCTTGATGGTCACTCACGATCCGTTTTCTGCATCATTTGCTGACCGGATTCTCTTTATCAGGGACGGCTTGATTGATGAAGAGATCAAGCGCGGGGACTTGAAGCGGCAGGACTTTTGCAAGAAGCTGATCAGCCAGCTCAGCGAAAATACCGACTAGTTGAGTAAAGAAAGGGATTAACATGATTTTTAAATTGTCAATGACCGGGCTGAAAAGCCGGCTAAAAGACTACCTGGTCCTGTTTTCCGGCCTTAGCGCCGCCAGCATGATCTTCTACATGTTCTTGACTCTGGCCGCTAACCCGTCTTTCTTAAAGTCCAGTGTAGCGGGACGGCTGACCATGGGAGCAACTAAGTTTATTTTTTCCTTCGGGATCGTCCTCCTGGCCATCTTAACCCTGGTCTACTTGGCATACGCCAACAGCTTCCTCTTGAGCATGAGAAAGCGGGACTACGGCATGTACATGATGCTGGGGGCAAAAAGCGGCAAAATCGGCCAGCTGATCTTCGCTGAGACCCTGGTAACTGGCCTTCTGGCAACCGGGATTGGGATTATCTTGGGCGTGGGGCTGACTGAACTGGTCTCATCCTTGATGGTCAAGCAGCTGGGGCTGACTCTGGCTCACTTTAATCCGCTCTACCTGCCAGCGGTTCTCTGGACCTTGCTTTTCTTTGTCGCCTTGTTCTTCCTGGCCGCTTCCTGGAACGCGGTCAAGCTGACCAAGACTACTCTGATCAATCTCTTAAACGAAGATCAAAAGCCAAGCAAGCTGAAGAGCCGGCCGGTCTTACGGACTATCCAGGCTATCGCGGGGGTACTGCTTTTGGCTACCGGCTACTGGGCAATGTGGCATGTGGCGACTTTGCAGCTTAAGGCAATTCCGATCGCTTTAGTAACCATCGTTTTGGGCAGCTTTTTAATCTTTGACGCCTTCTTCGTAGCTGTCATCGACTTTTTGCGGAAGAGACACAGCTTCCTCTACAAAGGGATGCGGCCTTACACTCTGGGCCAGTTAAAGTTCCGCCTGCATGGCTATACCAGAATCCTGTCAGCCATCTCAATTATGCTGGCCCTGGCCCTTGGCGCTATTACGGTCGGCATTAACTTCAACAACTTGAAGAATGCCATGACTGACGTTATGTACTACGATATTGTCTTAGTTGGCAAGCAGAAGAAGCTGGCTGACAAGGTTGAAAAAATCGGTACAGAGGAGAAAGTTACTTACAGCTACAAGGCTGATGAGAAAAATGGCATCCTCTATGTCAAGAAAAGTGAAATTGACAAGACGCCGCTCAAGATCCAAATGTATAACGCGGCATCTTCAGACAAGAAGAAGGCGATTGACAAGGAGGGGCGGATTTACCACACGGTTGAGGTTACTTCCAAGACCTTAACTGGTAAGCAGACTTCAGCTACGGTCAGAAATTCTGCTCAAGCCGCCAGCCTTTTCCCAGAAGATTCCAGCAAGGGCTTTGTGGCCTTGTCAGATGCAGCTTTTGCCAAAAAGAAGCTGACGACTAAGGTCATCACTTTTTACAAGGTTAAGGATTTTGCCAAGAACAACAAGAAATTGCTGAAGCTTACTGAGCAAGAAATGCAGCTGTTCAGCAAGGACTCAATGGTATACGGCTACCTGGAATTCACCAAGCCGTTTCTTTACCAGCAAATCGCGGCAATGTGCTCAGGCTTTGAATTTATGGGCCTTTTCCTTGGTTTGTCCTTCTTAATGATGCTGGCTTCAACTCTGATGTTTAAGATCCTGTCAGCCGCAGCCAGTGACAAATTGCGGTACAAGATGCTCTACAAGCTTGGGGCTAGAAACAGCGTCTTGAAGGCAGCGATTAGAAAAGAAATTGCCATCTTGTTTGTGGCACCGGCGGTACTTGGCAGCCTGGACGTACTCTTTGGCTTGAAGATCTTTACGATTCTTCTGCCAGACCCCTACTACAAGATTTGGATTCCATTCTTAGCATTCTTCCTCTTGTACCTGGTTTACTACTTACTTACTGTCAAGCTTTACCAGGGAATCGTTTTAGAAGAGACTAAACAAGACTAATAGATTTTTTTAACAAAAAAGCGATCGAAACATGATATAGTTTCGGTCGCTTTTTGCATGGATTTAGAAGGTGAAGGCTTTTTGGAAAATCGGGGTTTGCCGCAAGTCATAGACAAAGCCGTCAGTAGGGGTGATTTCGAATGGCCGGAGCAGTTCCCGGCGTTCAGAGTCAGTCTTGTTAATCTCCAGCATCGGTACTGCTTTGCGCATGGTAATTTCCTCCTATGAGTAGTGTATTTCTAAGATTTATACGTTTGTTATAGCACCTTTCTGGGAGGAATGATGGGGGAGGGGGATGCTAGTTGCACTAAGCATAATTTTAGTTATGTAAAGTACGATTGCTTTTGCTGAGTGCTTATTTTGCTTTCAGTTTCATGAAATATCGATGGTGGACCAAACAAAATGACGTTAGCCGAGGCAAAAGAAGCATATGCCAAGGGTGAAAAAATCTACTAACTTTTTTGGGCGAGATCAATAAATTCCTGTACTAATTTGGGGACTGGTTTACGACAGTAGAAGCCATAGCTAGTTGCAAAGGACCAAGAGACCGGTTTAACAATATATGGATGGCACAATTCCGAATAGGCCTCTGGAATTAGTAACAGATGCTTTGTAAGCTGTGCTTGATTGACCACTGCTTTGTTAAACACGCTATAATAGTGCAGTTTAACTGCCGGGCGAACATTTAGAAGTTTGCTTAACATCACATCCTCAGAACCTGCAATAGATGGAGCTACGATTTCCAAATCCTGTGCTGCCAAGTCTTGTAAAGATAGTTGCTTTTTCTTGGCTAAGGGATGACTTGCTGGCAAAGCTACTCGAAGAGGCGAAGGAACAATGGATATGAAAGAGAATTCGTGTTCACTCAGTGGCTCTTTCGCATAAGCCATTTCTAAAATGTCTACTTCAGCAGGTATTTGCTGATAATCATTTATCTCTCTGAAAGATATTTGTGCTTTAGGATGGTTCTTCTGAAATTGTGGAATTAGGCGACCACTTAAGGTTTGTCCATTTAAATACCCAGATGCAAAAACAATTTTTTGCTGATATTTTCCTAATGCCTTCTCAGCCTGTTGGCAATCAAAAATTATCTGTCTGCTCCACTGAATAAATTCAATTCCTGCTGGAGTAAGTGTTACACCATGGGTATTCCTAACAAATAGCTGGACATTTAACCGCTTTTCCAATAGATTCATTTGCTGAACGACAGCTGGTGTAGATATATATAATTTTTTTGCTGCTTTACTAAAGCTTCCAGCTGCTGCAACTGCTAGAAATGTATCAAGTTCAGAATTGTACATATTTTTCTCCTTCTGCCTTTAAGTTTAACCTTAATACAGCATAACATCAATCAAGAAAGCGGTACCGATAATACGTGCTATGATATAAGCATAGTGATAAAGGTAACTTAGTTTTGTTGAAGGAGAACAAAATGAACTTTGATATCGTAGTAGTAGGAGCTGGTGCTTCTGGCATCAGTGCAGCATTAACTGCATCAGAATGCGGAGCAAAAGTAGCACTATTGGAAAAAGGCGACAAATTTGGCGGTGCAGGGATGTTTGGTGCCCAGGGACTATTTGCGGTTGAAAGCAGGGCTCAAAAAGAAGCTGGAGTGAAGTACAGCCTAAAAGATGCCTATGAGGAAATCATCAATTATACTCACCATTCATCTAATGCGTTAATGGTTAAGGCCATTCTTGAAGAATCAGCAGCCACAATCGATTGGATGGCTGAATCAGGTTTGGAGACTGAATTAGTGACCAACACTCAAGAAGTCCACCAGGAGCATCCCAGAACCTATCACCAATTTATCGATAAATTTAACGGATTTAAGCGAGTAATGAACAAATTTCTAGAAAGCGGCGGAGTCCTTATGACCGAAACTTCGGCCGAAGAAATTGTTCAAGAACAGGGTAAAGTAACTGCCGTTAAAGCAAACAGAAAAGGCGAAGAAATCACCTTGGAAACTAAAGCCGTAATCTTGGCTGATGGGGGATTTGTTGGCAATAAGGACGAAATCAAGCGTACTTTAGCAATTGATCCAGATGACCTGTACTCAATGGGTGAACGGAAAGCTACCGGTGATGGCCTGCAGATGCTCAAAGAAGCTGGTGGCGTTAGCGATTACAAGAGAATTTTTGAAAACCATGCGGCAACTGTCTACTCAAAGACGGATCCAAAGTGGCACAACGCAAGTCTTTTTGACTTGACCAACATCCCACTCTTATGGGTTAACCGGGAAGGCAAGCGATTTACTAATGAAGACGTAGTATATGATTTCGCATTATGGGGTGATTCAGTCTACCAGATCGGTGGATACTACTACTTCCTTTTTGACCAAGCAACTGTCGATTATCTACGTCAGCAAGCTTTGGACTGGGCAAGTTCATTTGAAAGAACCTTCCGCTTGTTAGATAAAAAGACAATGACTTATCAAGTTGGTCCATATCCGCAACTAGATCAAGATTTAAATGAGGGTATCAGCCAAGGTGCTGTCTTCAAGGCAGATAACATTCAAAAATTAGCAGAGAAGATTACGGTTGATCCAGCAAATCTTACTGCAACAGTTAACCGATACAATGAACTGGTGGTAGAAGGTAAAGACATGGATCTTTACAAAGATGACCGTTTCATGACTTTGTCGGTCAAAGAGGGACCTTTCTATGCAGTTCGTGCTAATTCAACTACCCTGGGGACTGTCGGTGGTGCATTAGTCAATGAGCATTTTGAGGCTCTAAATGTGAAGAGACAAGTAATTGATGGTATTTATGCTGTCGGAAATGACGCATCAGGCCTTTATGACTCATCTTATCCAACAATTGAAGGCTTAAGCAACGCTTTTGCATGGAATTCAGGTCGAATTGCTGGCCGGTATGCTAGTGCTTATGCAGCAATGAATTAAATAGAACAGAAAAAGCTCTACCTAAAGTTTGGGTAGAGCTTTCGTTCTTGCAACCAATTTAAATCTATCATGACTGACCAGAAATTTTAACTTTGTCAGTGCTTCAGCGACTTCCATAGGCTCCAATATCTCCTTGATTTTTGTACCACTATTATACCATCTCTTCAAATTTCTGCTACTAATTAGTAGCACAACTAAAAACTCACCTCCAAAAGCGGGGGAGGGAACAGGGGAGGCGGTACCTTGCTACCTCCTTTTTGCTACGGCTTCTGTACAAACCGGCGAGTTTGTGCTTACATTAAATTATTGTAAAAGGAAGTCGATATCGTACATGAAGCATGTTTTTCTAATCAAGTCCAGATCAGTCCAGAAGTGATTCCCTCATCAAAAATGTCGAAAGGGTGATGGAGGGGAGAGATTGCGAGATCTACTTTAGTGAGTACAAGGACCATGTAAAAGAAATCGTCAAAAATTACCCTGAAAAAACATGATTCTATTCAGTTGGCATTGACACAATTTTAGTCAATGATGAGCGCTACTGCGTCAACGTTGGCTGCTTTGGACTTGACGCCTTGATTGCTTGACGTTAAAGCGCTTAAAAGCGCAGCATATGTAGCTTCAATTCTGCGCAATATTAGCCGCTATAAGTTTGCCAAAGTAAAGGTCATAGGCCACAAAATGGCCTGCTTTTTTAACGACCTGGTCACGCTCTGTGCCTTCTGTAATGGACGTTTTTACGGCGGGGCTTCCAAATTTCACCCAAATCAAAGATCAACGACAGTATAACAACGCCTGCTGCAATGAATCTTGATGGTGAAAAGTGAATCTTGATGGTGAAAAGAAGGAAGCAGCGAAGTATCATCTGGTCGTTCAGCCAAAATCCTTGAACTTGGTCATTTGACAGACTAGCTAGCGAATCTGCCGCAATACGGACAGATTTTTTTGTAGCTTGATAAAACAGATTTTTTTGTAGCTTGATAAAACAGAAATCAAAAGCAGAAAAGAAAAATAAAAAATGCCCAAAAACTCAGTAAAATTGCTATAAAGCAAATCCTTGAGCCAAAAGGGCATCTCGAACTTCTGTCATTAAAATTATAGTTTTAAACTAACACACGTAAGAAATCAGTGGTAAAACTTTGAGCTTCAAGCAAAGGGTAGCTTAGTACTTTTCCTGCACATCAGGCCATTCTTCAGCAAGCACCGCGTACTCACTACTATCATGATAGCCGTCTCTAAGGATCAACCGGCCCTTATGGCAGCCTTCAAACCGCATCCCTAGCCGTTTAGCCACATTATTGCTTGGCAGATTGTCTACAGCGCACTGCAGCATAATTCTGTGTAGGCCATATTCCCCAAAGGCGATATCGATGATAGCCCGGGTAGCCAGCGTCATGATTCCGCGTCCGCGGAATTCTTTGCCTAAAAAGTAGCCGATATCTGCCTCAGAATACACAGCATCAATTGAATTCAAGCTGACTTTGCCAGCTAAACGGCCATGATACCAAATGTGCAGGTCTAAGGCTTTGCCTTCAGCAAACCTGACTAAACCACGCCTAATAGCGTCAGTCTCAGCTTGCACGTCATGAACGTGGTCAACCCAAGGCAAGTAGTAGGATAAATTGTCCCGGTTTCTGTCAATTAAGTCATACAGAGCTTCACCGTCAGTCAATCTTGGCACGGCTAACTCTAATTCATCGTTGATCTTGTAGCTAAACATAAACTCATCTCCAATCCAAAAGCAATTGCTAAAAAGATTATCTGAATTATATCAGAGCGCAGTATTAAATACTACCGGGCAAAATGATCATCTGGGGCTAAGCAGCGTCCTCTCTCGCGATTTTTGCTACTCAACTTTACATAATATGTATTATTCGAACCATTAGCTAAAAACGAAATCGTATCCCCTCCAACCAAAAAAGCACTGCATTTGCAGTGCTCAAGTTTAAGATGTTTGCGGTTCAGTTGTTTGGTTCTGTGTGTTTGGATCACTAGTGACTTCGCCCTTAGGCGTTTCAACGTTGTTTGCCTTAACGTACAAGCCAACGCCGATTGCCCAGTACTTGCTGCCATTGATTTTTTTCTTGCCGCCATAGACAGTTACCAGGCCATTCTTCAGCAAGACACCGGAATTCTTCATCCGCTTGCCACTGCTGGAATAAATGTAGCTGTTATGGTTCAACTGGCAATCTAAGCCAACCACGTTCATATATGCCACGTACTTGTTTTGGCCGATCATGATATATGGCTTGTCACCAACATAATTAATCATGCTGTAGCAGCCAACGGCTTTACCGGCCAGGATCTTCTTGTCCTTGGTCCGTTTGCCTTTTTCGTCATACACGTAAGTGTTGACCATGGCATTCTTGTAAAACGGTTTGTCAGCATCTGAAGCTGCCGTAGTCTTTGCCTTTGGCGCCAAAATAATGGCAAAAGCCAGTACAAATATTAACTTAACGAGCCAAACCCGTTTTAACTTCACTCTTGTTCACGCAAACCTTTCTTACTTACTCTTAGTCAGCAATTTCAACAGTCGTGATTACCACGTCTTCAAGTGGCTTGTCGTTGCCGTCCTTGGCTACCTTGGCAATTTCGTCAACGACATCCATGCCTTCAGTTACATGGCCAAAAACAGTGTGTCTGTGGTCAAGCCATGGCGTACCACCTTGCTTGTAAGCCTTGACAACTTCTTCTGGGTATTGGGCATCGCGCAATTGTTGAATGAAGCGCTTTGGCATGTTCTTGTTTTGCACGATGAAGAATTGTGAACCGTTGGTGTTTGGACCAGCATTAGCCATTGACAAAGCCCCGCGCAGGTTGAAGAGTTCGTTTGAGAATTCGTCTTCAAAGTTGTGGCCCCAGATGCTTTGACCGCCGGCACCAGTACCTTCCGGGTCCCCGCCTTGGATCATGAAGTCGCTGATCACCCGGTGGAAAGTTACGCCGTCGTAGTAGCCCTTTTGTGCCAGGCGGACGAAGTTTTCAACAGTCATTGGTGCTTCTTCTGGGAAAAGCTGAATGACGATGTCGCCGTGGTTGGTCTTGATAGTTGCCTTTGGGCCCTTGGCTTGGTCAAGGTTAAGTTGTGGGTATTCAGACATTATTTATATGCTCCTTGTCATACTAATTCTTTAGATTCTTTCTAAATTATATCATTCGGCATAAAAAAAGACAGCAAACTGAAAAAAGACAGCAAACTGCTGTCTTAGGAAAAATATTAGAGCTGAGCAACGTATTCACCAAGCCGCTTGACTACTTCTGCCAGCTTGTCATCGGCTGCCGCGTAAGAAAAGCGGACATAGCCAGCAGATCCTTTACCAAACACGCTGCCTGGAATCAGACCAACTCTGGCTTTCTTAGCCACATCTTTGGCGAAAGCAAAGTCATCACTGCCGAACTTCTCCGGAATCTTGGCAAAAATGTAAAATGCCCCTTGCGGTACGGCCATTTCAAAGCCCAGCTTGGTCAGATTATCAACCATGAAGTCCCGCCGGCGCTGGTAGGCTGCCTTAAATTCTTTTGGATCGTCAAGCCCCTTGGTCAAAGCCTCAATTGCCGCGTCTTGGGCGATATTGTCCACGCAGGTCACCATGAAGCTGTGGGCCTTGGCCACATTTGGCAGTAAACTTGCCGGAGCCGCGATATATCCAAGCCGGTAGCCGGTCATGGCATGTGACTTAGATAAGCCGCTGATCAAGATTACCTGTCCTGGCAGTAAAGTAGCCAAAGAGAAATGTTCTTGGTCGTAAGTCAGTTCGCTGTAGATTTCATCACAGATTGCCAGCAAATGGTGCTTCTTGATCACTTCCGCTAAAGCAGTTAACTCAGCTTTGGAATAAGTCCGCCCTGTTGGGTTGCATGGATAGTTGAGCATGATTGCCTTAACCTGGTCGCCGGCCGCCTCAATCTCCGCTTCCAGCCGCTCTGGCGTCAAGTTAAAGCCAGTATCTGAGGTGTCGATCATCACCACTTCCCCGCCTGCCATTTCAATGTTGGTGAAATAAAGGGAAAAGACTGGTGTTGGCACTAAAACCTTATCACCTGGATTTAAAAGTCCCAGTAAAGTTGCCGTAATTGCTTCAGTTGCCCCGTCAGTGACAATAACTTCAGTTTCCGGGTCATAGTCAACCTGTCTGCTTGCCGCAAGATACTTGCTGATAGCTTCACGCAGGGCCAGCTTCCCTTTTGATGGCCCGTAGTGGGAGTCGTCTGCTTCAATTCCCCGAATAGCGGCCCTTTTAACATGATCTGGCACCGCGAAGTCTGGTTCCCCCAAGGTGAGCTTGATGATTCCCGGAATCTGGGAGATTTCTTCGTCAAAAGCCCGGATGGCTGAAGGCGCGATTTTAGCAAGATTTCTGTTGCCTAAATCCCGCAAGTTAGGATCTGTTTCTGGCATGATGATCGTCTTTCTATAAAAAACAAAGAATACTGTCTACAAAATGTTTTCCAGGCCGACATAGAGCTGGTTTAAGTCAGCTGCCTTTTCCAAGGCAACCTTGACCCCGCTCATGAAGGATGACCGGTCAAAGGAGTCCTGCCGGATGGTCAAGGCTTCCCCCTTGCCGCCAAAAAGCACCTGTTCATGAGCGACGTAGCCTGGCAAGCGAACCGCGTGCAGCTTGATGCCTTGGTAATCGCCGCCTCTTGCCCCTGGCAGGCTTTCTGTCGTGTCTGCTGCTGTTTGGTGGGGCTCGCGGACTTCAGCGATCAGCTTGGCTGTGGCCAAGGCCGTGCCTGATGGAGCATCCTTCTTGTCTTCGTGGTGCATTTCGATGATTTCCACGTCTGGGAAGTACTTAGCTGCTTCTTGGGCAAACTTCATCAATAAAACAGCTGACATGCCAAAGTTAGGAGCGATCAAGCCGCCAATTCCCTTCTCCTTGGCCAATTGCTTCAACTCGGCTTCTTGCTGGTCAGTCAAGCCAGTCGTCCCTACGATTGGCCGGTAGCCGTTTTCCAAGGCATAGCGGACGTTTTGGTAGACAGAGGCTGGTACAGTAAAGTCAACCCAGATATCTGCTGCGTCGGCTGGAATTTCATCCAGGCTGGTGTACAGCTTAGCGCTTGCTGGCAGGCCATAGTCTGCTGGATCGCTGCTCTTTAAACGGTGGGCCAGGCCGGCCGTTATTTCAAAGTCTGGCAGGCTTGCTACTAATTTAACGACTTGCTGGCCCATTGAGCCGGCAAAACCGGCCAATAAAATTCTTGGCATTCTTAATCTCCTTCTAACATATCACGCGTCAGCTGACCAGCTAATGCATCCTTCGGCAGCTTCAAAGCAGTGGCGAGTTCTTCCTTTTCTTCATCGTTCAAAGCTACAAGCGGCAACCGTAAGCCGCCTACTTGGTAACCCATGGCAGCTAAAGCCGCCTTAACTGGTGATGGTGACGGGAACATGAACAGGGCGTTCATCCGCGGGGTCAGCCAGCGCTGCAGGCTGCCGGCCAAGGCAAAGTTGCCCGCGTAAAGTTCATCGTACATTTCCCGCATTCTTGGGGTGTACAGGTGACTGGCAACTGAGATGACCCCGTCAGCGCCCAAAATTCTGGCCGTCAGCGCCTGGGCATCTTCGCCGGTAAAGACGGCAAAGTCTACTGGCCGGCCGGATACGATCTCTTCGATTTCTTCCAGGCTGGCGCACTGCTTGATACCGGCAATATTGGGATGCTGGGCCAGCTGTAAAATAGTTGACACTTCCATTTTAACCCCAGTCCGGCCCGGAATGTTGTAGATGACTACTGGAATGTGAACCTGGTCAGCAACTGCCGTAAAGTGAGCGATCATTGACCGCTGGTTTGGCTTGTTGTATGGCGGAACGACAACCAAAGCATAGTCGATGCCCGGGATCTGGGCAACTTCTTCAGTAAAAGCAATGGTTTCCGCTGTGTTGTTACTGCCCGTGCCGGCAATAACCGGTACACGCCCATTTACAATCTGACCAAAGCGGGTGTACAAGGCGATCTTTTCGTCATGGGTCAAAGTTGGCGTCTCACCAGTTGTCCCGCCAATCACAAAGCCGTTAGAGCCCTGGTCAATCAAGTTGTTGGTTAATTCAGTCAAGCTGGCAAAGTCGATCTGTCCGTCTTCCGTAAAAGGCGTAATGATTGCTGTCAGTAAGTCCGCGTTTTGTAAGTTTTGGTTCATTGTATTTGCCTCTATTGTTTCCTTAGTCTTCTGTCATCCGGTATTCCAAAAAACCGGTAATTGCCGCAATGCCGCGGCTGATTGAACTTTCCTGGGGGGTTAATGTCGCTGAGTGCAGGGGTGAATCGTCCTCAATACCCAGCCAGAACATGGTTCCCGGGATCTGAGCCAGGAGGTAGCCGAAGTCTTCCCCGGTCATCGCCGGGGCCGTTTCGACATATTCAACCCCGTCAGCCTGCTTCATGTATTTAATGAAGTTTTCAGTTAATTCCGGGTTATTTTCAACTGGCCAGTAGCCGCCTTGGTTGAGTTCCAGCTTGACTTTGACGCCGAAGCTCAGCTCAATTCCCTGGCAGACTTCGGCCAGCCTTTTGTCGATCAATTCGATCATGCTTTGGGTAAGTCCCCTGATCGTGCCTTCAATTCTGGCTGAATCGGCGATTACATTTCTGATCTTGCCGGCAGTCAACTTGCCCAAGGTGATAACCCCGCTTTGAACCGGATCAATATTTCTGGAAATGATGGTCTGGACCTGCATAATCAAGGCCGCTGCCGCGACAACCGCGTCATTTGACAATTGCGGGAAGGCAGCGTGCCCGCCCTTGCCTTGAATATCAATGTTGACTTCAGTCGTTCCGGCAAACAAGGTGCCGTTCCGGCAGCCAATCGCCCCAGCCGGCAGACTTGGGTTATCATGCAGGCCGTAGAATTCATCAACATGCCACTTACCGGTGAAAAGTCCCAGCTGGTAGGCCTTCATGCCGCCGCTCTCGCTTTCTTCAGCCGGCTGGAAGAAGAACAGGAGGTTGTCAGTTGGCTGATGCTCGCTAAAGTAGCTGAGAACACCCAAAGCAACCGTCATATGGATGTCGTGCCCGCAGGCATGCATCACACCTTGGTGCTTGGAAGCATATGGCAGGCCGGTTGCTTCAGTTACCGGCAAAGCATCAATATCCGCCCGGTAGCCGATGGTCCGTTTAGCCTTTGACCCCTTGACCAGAACCAGGAGCGCGGTTGGCAATTCTGCTGGTTCCCTGATTTCCAGGTAGTCTTGCTTCATCTGCTTGATCACATCCAAGAGATAAGCATGGGTTTGATATTCTTTTAAAGCCAATTCCGGGATCTGGTGGAGTTGGCGCCGGATTTGAAGCAACTCGGCTTCGGTCAATACTGCCATTGAAAAACTTCCTTAATGTGGACTAACTTATGTCTGTTTTGTTTACTTTAACTTGACTCTTTACAGCTTACGCAGGTCTTCTTCCAGGCCGGTCTTGCTTTCTGTCTTGGCATCGACTTCCTTGATTACCTTGGCTGGAACGCCGGCAACCACCGTGTGCGGAGCCACATCCTTGGTCACAACCGCACCCGCTGCTACAACTGCACCTTCACCGACGTGGACGCCTTCCAGGACAACCGCGTTGGCACCGATCAGAACGTTATCGTCAATGCGGACCGGCAAGGCAGAAGCTGGTTCAACCACCCCGGCTAAGACCGTACCGGCACCGATGTGGCAGTTCTTGCCGACGATCGCCCGGCCACCTAAGATCGCGCCCATGTCGATCATTGAGCCGGCACCGATTTCCGAGCCAATATTAATTACCGCCCCCATCATGATAACCGCGTTATCACCGATCAAGACCTGGTCACGGATAATAGCGCCTGGTTCGATCCGGGCATTGATTTCTTTAAGGTCCAGCAAAGGAACGGCTGAATTGCGGGCCGTGTTTTCCACGCGGACAGATTCAAAGTCAGCTTCGTGTTCTGCTAAAAACGGCTTAAGAACTTGCCAATCGCCGAAGACTACGCCAGCTTGACCGCTAACAAAAGGATCCGTTCCATCTGGGAAAGTGACTTGATCAAGGCCGGCGCCTCGCAAGTAAACCTTAACCGGGGTCTTCTTTGGTGCTGAACCAATGTAGTTGATAATGCTTTGCGCGTCTAATTCTGCCATAATATCTTTCTCTTTCTAATCTGCATCTGTTTCTGTTACTTCGAAGAGACAAAGAAAAAGCTCCAGGTTGCCTTAACAATCTGGAGCCCGAAAAATTCAAAATCAAATTCTCTCGTCAAATTGCAAGCGCAACGCAGGTACCTTCCCTGCGACAGTCCATGGCCTCTTAAGCCATAGCCCAGCCAATCCGCCTTGCCAAAACGGACGCTTCGGCAACCTCCCCTTTCTTGCAAGTTCTCCGCCTGGCTGGCTCCCTTGCCTTACTCTTGTCGGTTGCGCCTCTTCAATTTGTAGTCAGTTTATAATATTGGCCTCATCTTGTCAACAGCTTTTCAGCTTTTTATTTGCATATTTTTATTTCAAGCTTCCTCAAGCACTGGTATCAGAATGTTTAGAAGGCGATTATCATGAATTTTCAGAATCTTTCTTTGCATTTTCCAGAGAAAAATGGTAAAGTCCATTCTGATTAAACTTAAATTATGATTAAAGACAAACACGAAAGAGAGTAGCCCATGAAAGTTGTTAAGTTTGGCGGCAGTTCCCTGGCTAGCGGTCCTGCTGTAGAAAATGCTTTGAAGATTATTACCGCTGAAGCTGAAAGACAAGTTGTCGTTACGTCTGCACCAGGCAAACGCTTTGACGATGACATCAAGGTCACTGACCTTTTGATCAAGTACGCCCATGAAATCAACCATGGCAGAAACGGGCTTGAAGTTGCTGACCGGATCTTCCAGCGCTACGTTGAAATCGGCGAGTACTTTAACTTGCCGCTCGAAGAAATCTTGCCCTTGAAAGAAATCCTGCTGAATTTGCCAAAGGAGCACTATCCAAACAAGAACTATCTGCAGGCGACCTTTAAGGCCCACGGCGAGCGGCTTAACGCCAAGCTGATTGCGAAGATTCTGCAAAGCCAAGGGGTAAAGGCCCGCTATGTTGATCCTAAAGATGCCGGGATCATCGTTACCGGTAGTCCAAACAATGCCTCTGTCAACCCGGAAAGCTACCAGCTCCTGGAAAACTTTGCCTATGACGCTGACGAAAAGCTGATTTTCCCAGGCTTTTACGGCTATACTCTGGCTGGCCATATTGCTACCTTCTCAAGAGGTGGTTCAGACATTACCGGGGCGATTTTGGCCAGAGGTTTCCACGCTGACTTATATGAAAACTTTACTGATGTCGATGCTATTTTCTCCGCTAACCCGAAGGTTGTTGACCAGCCACAGCCGATCCACACGATGACCTACCGGGAAATGCGGGAATTGTCTTATGCTGGTTTCTCTGTCTTCCACGATGAAGCCTTGATCCCGGCCATTCAAGGGCAGATTCCAATCAATGTGAAGAATACCCAGCACCCGGAAAAGCGCGGGACCATGATCGTACCGGAAAAAGGCTTCAAGCCTGAAACCGTCATTACCGGGATCGCCAGCGGCAAGCACTTTGGTGCCCTCTACCTGCACAAGTACCTGCTCAACAAGGAAGTTGGCTTTACCCTCCGCATCCTGCAAATCTTAAACAAGTACAAACTGTCCTATGAACACATGCCAACCGGGATTGACGATTTGACTTTGATCTTTGACCGGGACACATTAAACGATGAATTGATCGACCAGATCTGCAATGAAATTCAAAATGAAGTCAGTCCTGACCACTTGGAATGGATCAGCAATTACGCGATTATCATGCTGGTCGGTGAAGGGATGAGGGACCGTATCGGGGTCATCCGGGATATTGCCACGCCTGTAGCCAGAGAGGGTATTTCTCTCCGGATGGTCAACCAAGGGGCTTCCGAAATTTCTATCATGCTGGGCACGGCAGCTAAAGATGCCGACCGGGCGGTAGCCGCGATTTACGACTACTTTTTCAAGCAAGAAGCACAAGGAGAATAAGATGACTAAATTATTGAAAGTCCATGGCTCACAGAATTCCTTCTTCATTCTGGACCAGACTGAACTGGAAAATCCGCTGACTGATAATGAACTGCGGCAATTGACCCAGACACTTACTGATCACAAGACTGGCCTGCTTGGCGGAGCTGACGGCATCCTGTCAGTTGAGGAATCAAGACACCCAGGCGCTTTAGGCAAGATGCGGGTTATCAACACTGACGGCAGTGAAGCCTCAATGTGCGGCAATGGTCTTAGAACAGTTGCCCGCTACTTGCACGAAAAGACCGGAGAAAGCCAGTTTAAGGTGGAAACCATGTACGCTGACCTGGCCGTCCGGCAAGCTGATGACTTTGCAGAAGGAGTGCCGGCTTTCGGGGTAGAAATCTCCCCTGTCCGCTTCAATAAAGAATCTTTGCCTTTTGACAATTTGGGACATGACCGCCTGCTGGACACTCTGGTACCAGAACTGGTTCCAGGCTGGCGTTTTAGTGCTCTAGCCGTGCCTAATCCCCACCTCATCGCCTTTATCAAAGAAGAAGACCTGGAAAGTCCGGTCTTAGGAGAGCTTGGTGCCTACTTGAATGGAGAAAATCCATACTTCTCAGACGGGGTCAACATCAACTACACCGTTATCCGCGGCGATAGCCAGCTTTTTGTCAGAACCTACGAACGGGGCGTTGGCTTTACTAACGCCTGCGGGACAGGGATGTCAGCCAGCTCATTGGCCTTTGCCTTGACTCACCCGGACCTGGGCCACTTTGAAAAAGAGATCTCTGTCTACAATCCTGGCGGTATGGTCAAGACCGTCTTGCACCAAAAGGATCACGGCTACTGGATCGAACTGATCGGCAACGCGACTGAAACCCATACTATTGAAATTCCAGAAGACCAGCTGCACAGCGGCCAGGTTAAGCTGGAGGCGGTGAAGACCAAAGAAACTGGTGAACAAGCTGCATACCTGGCTTTCGTTGACCAGCTGACCAAGTAGCATCCGAATCATAAAACTTACTAAATCTTGATAATCACATCAATATTGGTAAGTTTTTCTGATATTTCTTTCTAGTTAAATCTATGGGTAGATTCAACTTGACAAAAGAAATCAGATTTTTAACCTTTTGAAGTTAAGGTCAGTGAGTACGGTTGGCTGTCAAATAACGCCAAATGGCATTATCCAATAGCTTTTTATCTGCCCCACTGGAAACTTTTAGCCTGGCAGTCGGAAAGGCATCTTGCCCGCAAAAAGCGGGCAAGCATATCATGATGCATCTCGAAGCAGTGTCTCGCCGCATTTCTTGCATTTGGTCAGTTCATGATGACTGCCGTATCTTTCCTCAAAATGCTGCCCGCAGATTGGACAGTACTGAGAAGTATATGCTGGATTGACATCATGAGTTTCAATCGAATTCTTGCTTGAAAGATATACAATGCGCTCATCCAGTTGGCCCTTAGTCCATGAATTCAAGCGTTTGCGCATCTTTCTTGCGAATCTGCTGTTATCTGATTTGACGCCTTTTTCTTTTACGAACGTCAAGTCTTCCTTGGCAATGACCGCCGGATGCTCTGTCTCGATCATTCTGTTTATCGCATGGTTGATAAAGCTTCTGACAGTTTCTTGCGCTGACCGGTAGCTCTTGTCATACGACTTTCTGCCGATATCGTTTTGCTCCAGATTCTTAAGCTTGCCAAGCAGTTTTATTTTCTTCTTCGAAGCTGTCTTGGACAAAGGCTTGTCCTTTTTCTCCAGCAGCTCAAGCTGCTGATTGAGCTGCCAGCGCAGGTTCATATAAGGCTGCCGATTTGCGTTTCGCTTGCCG
>NZ_QOCY01000031.1:0-22403 GCF_024701915.1 Lactobacillus leichmannii
TCGAAACACATTACTGAAGATGTATGAAAGGATCGACCAAAGCGGGATTCCTTTGGACTTGCGGAGCCCACATCTACGGAGAAGCTTCATAACTTTGTAGTCCTTGAAGAACTTTTCAACAGAACGAGAAATTTGGGGTTCGTTTTTGGTATCGAATGATGGTAAACTAGACATAGCACAAGCCTTTCGTTTGATATTGATGATGTTGTAGTTGAATTATATCAAGCGAACAAAGGCCTTGTGCTTTTTTTATTGGCTAAACTATTGAATTTTCAAGGTACAAGCCCACTTTTGTAAGTGGGAAGTTTAAGTATTTAAAAAATAGCTCTTTGCATTTTGAACGTGTGTTCCGTATAATAGGATTGGTTCAAAAATTACTACTCCTTCTTGTCCTTGTCCTGTTTTTGCTTAATATGATAGTAAAGGCCGAAGGAAATCAGGTTCTCATTTCCGGCGATAATCCGCTTGATGTTGGCCCGGTGGCTCCACCAGATGAGGACAACCAGGACTCCTAACATGACTGTCAAGAAGGTATCATGGAAGAAGAAGCTGGAAATAAAGATCAAGACGACTGAAATCAAGCTGCTAAAGGACACCATGCTGGTGATTAAGAGCAGGGGGATGAAGAAGCTGGCGCAGAGGCCGAAGAACTGGACATTGTAGCCCAGAAGAAAGCCCGCCGTGGTGGCCACAGCTTTGCCGCCCTTGAACTTGAGGAAGATTGAGAAGGCGTGGCCGAAAATAGCCGCTGCCCCGAAAATCAGGAACAAGTGGTGGTCACCCAAGTGGAAGATCCGGGGCAGGCAGGTGGCCAGGGTCCCCTTGAAGAAGTCAACCAGGAAGACCAGGGTGCCGGCCTTGGGGCCCAGGACTCGGAAGGTGTTGGTGGTCCCGATATTGTGCGACCCGTAATCTCGGATATCCTTGTGGTAGAAGAGCTTGCCGACCAAAACACCGGTCGGAAAAGAACCAATTAAGTATGCTAAAATTAATAGTAATGCAAATTTCATTGCAAACATCAAATCAACTCCGTTTATCATGTACCTGCTATTTTAACAAATAACGGACTGAATTGATACGAAGTTTATAATCTAAAGCTTGGAGATGTTTTATTTTGCCAAAGAACACCTATGATGATTCTTCAATTCAAATTCTGCACGGGCTGGAGGCAGTCCGCAAGCGGCCGGGGATGTATATCGGGTCAACCGACATCCACGGCTTGAACCAGCTGGTCTACGAAATCGTCGACAACTCCGTCGACGAAGCCATGGCTGGTTTTGGCCAGGAAATCAACGTGACCATCCACGAGGACAATTCCGTGACCGTGCAGGACTTCGGCCGGGGGATGCCGACAGGGATGCATGCCTCAGGCCGGCCAACCATTGAAGTCATCCTTACTGTCCTGCATGCCGGCGGCAAGTTCACGGAGCAGAACTACAAGACCTCCGGCGGTCTGCACGGGGTCGGCTCTTCCGTGGTCAACGCCCTGTCCAGCTACATGAAGGTGCACGTGGTGCGTGACGGCAAGGCCTACGAGGAAGAATTCAAAAATGGCGGTCACCCAATCGGCACCCTCCGCTGCCTGGGGGCGACCAAGGAAAAGACCGGGACCACGATCACTTTCAAGCCGGACCCTATGATTTTTTCAACGACTAAGTACAACTACGAGACCATCCAGGAAAGAATCCGGGAATCGGCCTTCCTGCTTAAAGGAGTCAAGTTTACTTTGACGGACGAGCGGACGCCAAACCACCACGACGTCTTCCAGTATGACGACGGGATTGAAAGTTTCGTTTCCTACCTCAACGAAGGCAAGGGGACGATCGGCAAGGTCTTCTACTTTGAAGGCAGCCAGGACGGGATGGAAATCGAATTTGCCGGCCAGTACAGCGATTCATACTCAGAGAACTTTGTTTCCTTCGTCAACAATGTCCGGACTGCTGACGGCGGCTCCCACGAAGTCGGGGCCAGAAGCGGCTTTACCCGGGCCTTTAACGACTATGCCAAGAAGCAGGGGCTTTTGGGCAAGAAGGACAAGAACCTGGAAGGGTCCGACTACCGGGAAGGGCTCAGCGCCGTTTTGAGCGTCAAGATCCCGGAAGAACTGCTGGAATTTGAAGGGCAGACCAAGGGTAAGCTGGGGACTCCCCAGGCCAGAAGCGCGGTCGACAGCATCGTTTACGAGAAATTGTCTTACTACCTGCTGGAAAACGGGGAATGGGCTCAGGACCTGGTCAAGAAGGCCCTAAGGGCCCGGGATGCCAGAGAGGCGGCCAAGAAGGCCAGAGATGAGTCCAGAAACGGGAAGAAACGGCACAAGAAGGAAGTCCTGTCCGGGAAATTAACCCCGGCCCAGTCCAGAAACCCTAAGAAAAACGAGCTTTTCTTAGTCGAAGGGGACTCAGCCGGCGGCAGCGCCAAGCAAGGCCGGGACCGCCGCTTCCAGGCCATCCTGCCTTTGCGGGGGAAGGTTTTGAATACCCAGCGGGCCAAGCTGGCGGATATTTTCAAGAACGAAGAAATCAACACGATGATCCATACGATCGGAGCCGGGGTCGGGACTGAATTCAAGGTTGAAGACTCCAACTACGACAAGATCATCATTATGACTGACGCCGACGACGACGGGGCCCACATTCAGATCCTGCTTTTGACCTTCTTCTACCGCTACATGCGGCCGATGATCGAAGCAGGCAAGGTCTACATTGCCCTGCCGCCGCTTTACAGAATCAGTAAGAAGCAGACCAACCTTTACGCCTGGACCGATGAAGAACGGGATGAGGATGAAAAGAAGGTGGGCAAGGGCTATGCCCTGCAGCGCTTCAAGGGGCTGGGGGAAATGAATGCTGACCAGCTCTGGGAGACGACCATGAATCCAGAAAGCCGGATGCTGATCCGGGTCAGAATCGACGATGCCCAGTTGGCTGAACGCCGGGTAACCACCTTGATGGGTGACCAGGCTTCCGCCAGAAGAAAGTGGATTGAAGAAAACGTCAAATTCCGCCTGGGCGAGGAAGAGTCGATCTTAGACAAGGTAAATGATTAGGAAGGAAGCAGTATATGCCAGAAACTCACGAGCGGATTCGTGAAATGCCTTTGGAACAGGTCATGGGCGAACGCTTTGGCCGCTATTCCAAATATATTATTCAAGAACGGGCCTTGCCGGACATCCGCGACGGGCTCAAGCCCGTGCAAAGACGGATTCTTTACGCTATGTACCGGGACGGCAATACGGCTGACAAGCCTTTTAAGAAGGCAGCCAAGGCCGTCGGTAATATCATGGGTAACTATCACCCGCACGGCGACAGCTCTATCTACGGGGCCCTGGTCTTCCTGTCTCAAGACTGGAAGATGAGAGAGCCATTGATCGAAATGCACGGCAACAACGGGTCCATGGACGGCGACAGTCCCGCCGCCATGCGTTATACGGAATCTCGCCTGGCCAAGATTTCCAATGTCCTGTTGGAGGATATCGACAAGGAAACCGTGCCAATGGTGCTCAACTTCGACGACACCGCCTATGAACCAACGGTTTTGCCAGCCCGCTTCCCTAATCTTCTGGTCAATGGATCAACTGGGATTTCTTCTGGTTACGCCACGGAAATTCCGCCCCACAACCTGGGCGAGGTTTTAGACGCCACTATCCACTTGCTCAAGCACCCGGATGCCAGCCTGGAAGACCTGATGACCTTTGTCAAAGGGCCAGACTTCCCGACTGGCGGGATCGTCATGGGCAAAAAAGGCTTGCGGGATGCCTACAAGACCGGTAAGGGCCGGATCCAGGTCCGGGCTAAGACCCATATTGAAGAGATCCGGGGCCACCGCCAGCAGATCGTGGTGACGGAAATTCCTTACCTGGTCAACAAGGCCCAGCTGGTTAAGAAGATCGATGAAATCCGGGTCAGCCGGGAACTGGACGGAATCAGCGAAGTCAGAGATGAAACTGACCGCCACGGTCTCTCTATTGTCATCGAACTTAAGAAAGACGCTGACGCCCAGAACATCCTCAACTATCTCTTGAAGAATACTGACCTCCAGGTTTCCTACAACTTCAACATGGTGGCCATTGCCCACATGACTCCAGTCCAAGTGGGCCTTAAGCGGATCCTGGCCGCCTACCTGGAGCACGAAGAAGAAGTCGTAACCAAGCGGACCCAGTTTGACTTGAAGAAGGCCTCAGACCGGCTGGAAATCATCCAGGGTTTGATCAAGGCCATGAGTATCTTGGACCAGGTGATCAAGGTCATCCGGGCTTCTAAGAACAAGGCTGACGCCAAGAAGAACCTGGTAGCGGAATTTGCCTTCACTGACCGGCAAGCCGAAGCCATCGTCTCCTTGCAGCTTTACCGCTTGACCAATACTGACGTTTTGGCCCTGCAGGCTGAAGAAGAAGAACTGACGAGCAAGATCGCAGCTTACGAGAAGATTTTGGCGGACCCGAAAGTTTTGCAAAAGGAAATCATCAAGGAACTCCGGGCCGTCAAGAAGGAATTTGGCTCAGACCGGCGCAGTGAAATCAGCGATGAAACGGCCAGAGTCGAAGTTGATGAAAAGGCCTTGATCACGGAAGAATCAGTCCGGGTCTTGATCAGCCGCGACGGCTACATCAAACGGTCCTCAATGCGGTCCTTCCAGTCAACTGAAGCCGGCGACAATGGCTTGCCGGAAACTGACCGGGTGGTTTATGAAGGGAGCCTGTCGACTTTGACCAACCTCTACCTCTTCACCAACCACGGCAATTTGATCTACCGGCCGGTGCATGAGCTGGTTGAAAGCAAGTGGAAGGATGTTGGCCAGCACTTGTCCCAGGAACTGGGCCTGGCGGCTGACGAGAGCATCATCCGGGTCTTTGCCTTGGAAGCTTTGGATGATCCAAACCTGGCCTTCCTGCTGGCCACAAACGACGGCTTTATCAAGCAGGTGGCCCTGGCTGACCTGCAGCCAACCAGAACCTATAAGTCTCGGGCAATTATGGCCATGAAGATGAAGGGGGAAGACTCCCGCGTCATTACTGTGGACATGGTCAAGACAAGTGAAAAGCGGGAAATCACCCTCTTTACCAACCAGGCCTTTGCCCTTAAATATGACATTGATGAAGTTCCGCAAGTCGGGGCCCGGGCAGCTGGGGTCAAGTCAATCAACTTGAAGGAAGACGACTATGTCGTTGCCTGCCTGGTCACTGACCCGCAATATGAAGACCTGCTCAAGGTGGGTCTGGTAACCCAAAGAGGGGCCTTCAAGCAGATGCCTCTGAAGCTGATCGGCAAGACCAGCCGGGCCAAGCGGGGCGTATTGGTTTTGCGGAACCTGAAGACCAAGCCGCACCGGATCGTGGCCTTGAAGGCTTACGGGCAAAACCATGAGCTGATCTTGATCACTTCCAGCCTGCGCAAGCAGGTCATCCGGACCAGCGACCACCCAGTCGGCGACCGGCAGAGCAACGGTTCCTTCGTCATTGATGTTAAGACAGACGGAGAGGCTAAGGAACTGCTCATGGGCCGGCCTTTACCGGACCAGGCCAGGGATGTCGGCCGCTTGCTCTAAAAAATCAAAAAGATTACGAAAAGATCGCGAAAAGATTGAACAAAGCGCTGATTTTCTAGTAGACTTAATTAGAGAGAATAATTTTAGCTAAATCTAGAAGGGAAAATTCCAAGATGGAAAAAGAACTGATTTTTGGTCACAGAAACCCAGATACTGACGCAATTGGCACGGCGATTGCCTACTCATACTTCCAAAACCAACATGGCTACAACACTGAAGCCGTTGCTTTGGGTGAAGCCAACGACGAAACTTCTTTTGCCTTGAAGAAGTTCGGCTTTGAAGCACCACGCGTGGTTAAGACTGTCGCAAATGAAGTCAAGGCCATCATGCTGGTTGACCACAACGAACCGCAACAAAGCGTTGAAGACCGGGACCAAGTCAAGGTTACCCACGTCATTGACCACCACCGGATCAGCAACTTCGCGACGATCGACCCCTTGTTCTACCGGGCTGAACCAGTAGGCTGCACTTCCACTGTTTTGTGGGAAATGTTCAAGGAACAAAACATGGAAATTCCAGCCAACATTGCTGGCATCATGCTCAGTGCCATTATTTCCGACACCTTGCTTTTGAAGTCACCAACCACTACTGACATCGACAAGGAAGCAGTTGAAGACCTGGCTAAGATTGCCGGCGTTGACTATAAGGAATACGGTTTGGAACTGCTTAAGGCCGGCACCAACATCGCCGCTAAGTCAGTTGAAGAACTGATCGACCTGGACGCCAAGAGCTTCGAACTGGGCTCAAAGACTGCCCGGATCGCTCAAGTCAACGTTGTTGACGTCCCAGAAGCCCTGGAACGCAAGGATGCCTTCCTGGCAGCCATGGAAAAGGATGCTAAGGCTAACGGCTACGACTTGTTCATGCTGGTAATTACCAACGTTTTGGACTCTGACTCAGAAGTTCTCTTCATCGGGGATGACGAAAGCAAGTCTGTCTTTGCCAAGGCCTTCGGCAAGGAATTGGTTGACTCAGAAGCCCACCTGCCAGGCGTTGTTTCCCGGAAGAAGCAAATCGTTCCGCCATTGACCCGGGCATTTGAAGCTTAATCAGCTAAATAACAAGGAAAAAGAATCCAGGAAACCTGGATTCTTTTTTTACTGATTTTTAAACATCCTACTTGTTACTACAATTTTTTAAAAAAGAAAAAGCGCGGCCAAGCCGCGCCAAAAAAATACTGTTAACAAATAAATCCAAGGGAAAATTTTGTCAACAGTTATTTCTTTAGCTCTTTATTTTTTACTCGCTTGCTTTATTTGCCAGCATATTGCTTAAGCTGGTCAAACTGATTCTTCAGTTCCAAGTCTAAGTAATATGGCTGCTTGACTGGCAGACAGCCTTGCCCATATAAGGCAAAAAGGTAGGTCAGTTCTTCCTTCCAGCGGCCGATTTCTTCATCCAGGCCATCCAGGCCCTCATTTAAAAGGGTGTGGAGGAAATGGTTGGCCACGCCTACAAATTTGCCGCCCAGGGCCAGGCCCTTGAAGACGTCCAGCGGATTTCTGACCCCGCCAGAGACGATCAGCTGCTTGGTCAAAGGCGCTGCCAAAAGGGCAGCCAGGGCCGTTGGCAGGCCACAGTCGTTCAAATACGCCATGGGGTGGGGGTTGCGGGAATTTTCGATTTGGGAAAAATTGGTGCCGCCAGCTCCCCCGATATCGAACCAGCTAAAGCCAGCTGCCTGCAATTTTTGCAGGCTGACTGGATCCAAGCCGCTGCCGACTTCCTTGACGATGACCGGTACGCCAGCTGCTTCTTTAATCTCCAGCATCCGGTCCAGCCAGACAAAGTCCCGGTCGCCTTCAGGCATGGGGATCTCCTGGGCCACGTTAAGGTGGATCTGCAGGGCATCTGCTTGCAGATCCTTGACGATCTTGGCAGCCGCTTTAGCTGGAGTTAAAGGATTAACATTAGCAAACAAGAGGCCGTCTGGATTGGCTTCTCTAGCTACGTAAAAAGACTCCAGCTGGTCTTCTTCCTTGGTCAAGATGCTGGCTGAACCCAAGGCCAGGGCAATTTGCTGCTTATTGGCAATTTCACCCAGCTGCCGGTTGATCTGCCTGGATTTTTCCGACCCGCCAGTCATCGCGTTGATGAAGAAGGGGGCGGCTAACTCTTTGCCAAACCAGGTCGTCTTGACGGCGTTCAGGTTAACCTGGCTTTCAGGCAGGGCCGGGCGGAGCAGGTGAACCTGGTCAAAGGAATTCGTTTTTTGGGCATTAAAAAACATCTGTGTCAAAGCCAGATGTTCTTCTTTTCTTATAGATCTTTGTGACATCGCAGTGCTCTTAGTAAGTTAATTCAGATTGGTGAATGTGAAATTCCAGGGGCAGGATGTTGTTCTTGACCCATTCCTTGCGGAGGCGGTCAATATCGGTGTCCTTGTTGACGATGACGATGCCGCAGTCGCCGTTGCCCGCGCCGCTGGTCTTAGCCGCGCCGCCAAACTTGTTGGCGATTTCGATCAGCTCAGTCAAGCGGGGAATTTCGATAGCAATATTGTTGATAGCGGCAAAATGCTGCAGCAAGCGGCGGTTGATGCCGATCTGCTTTTGAATCAAAGCGATGTTGGCTTCTTCAAAACCGCGGATCATCTGCAAAACGCACTTGCGTGAGTCTGCCAAAAACTTGGCGTACTCAGTCCGCAGGTTGTTCTTGTTGGCGTTAGTCTTGTCAACCAGGCGGGAAGTTGAAGCCGGCTGCTGGCTCCAGCCAATCAAGAGCTTCATGCCCTTCGGCGGAACCAGCTGCTGGATCTTCAGACCTGGCCAGGCTTCACCGACCACTGCTGACAGGGACTTGCTTGCCAGTTCTTCTTTCAGCCAGAGCTTGTTGAAGGTCTGGTAGGCGATCCAGCCGCCGTAGACGCTGGCCGCGATATCGCCGGCGCTGCCGTTGCCTTGGACTGAGTAGTGAGAAATTGTGGAGAGCTTGTAAATCAGGTCCTTGCTTGCCTGGACACCGTAAAAGCGCAAGATTGCCTTGACCGTCGCGACCGTGACCGCGGCTGAAGAACCCAGGCCATACTTCTTGCCATCTGCGGAATCCAGGTCAGAATTGACAAACAAGTCGTAAACGTCCATCTTGACCTTCTGTTCCAGGCAGTATCTTTCAGTGAAAGAAATTGCGGACAGAATGTATTCAAATGGATTGTCCCGGTTGTCGATCACTATCTTTGACCCCCGTCTGACCCAGTGAATGGAGTCCTGGGAGTATTGCTTGGAGTGAATCAAACCGGTGTCGCTGCTGCTTGGCTTGATTGAGACCCTGACGTATTGGTCAAGGGCGACCAGAATGGCTGGACAATCTTGTTCCAAGACAGCGTATTCCCCGGCAATGTAAAGTTTGCCTGGCGCTTTTTCAGTAATCACAAAAACTCTTCCTCTTATTCTTTTAATTTTTTCTTTTTATATTACGTCCTAAGACATTATAGACAATTAAATAAGCTTTAGTCCAACAGAGTGACTGCTGGACCAAAACCTGCCTCAATAATCTTAACACGATCAAAGGAGGACTCAAAGCAATTAATAATATCTTTAGAATTTTGTCCCTGGCAGAGGACCTTGACGTTCGGGCCGGCGTCAATGGTGTAGTAGCACTCCAGCCCTTGCTGGCGCAGGTCCTGGACCAGCTTGATGGCCTTGATGGTATTCGGTTCAAAATAGGTGAAGCCGGGGACAGCGGTGAAGGTTAAAGCATGCATCTCACTGGCATTTAATTCAGCCAGAGAACCCAATTTGCTAAAGTCAGCCTGCTTAATCGCTTCTTCCATCTCCTTGATCTCACTGTCATTTCTGTCCAGCCAGACCTGGTAGAAGGGGGAGCTCTTGCTCATTTCCATCCCCTTGGTTGAAGAAATCTTCTTTTCCTGGTCGTTGATTTCAACAGCCAAAAGGCGCAGGTCCATGTCCGGCTCTTCATCCAACGGGTAGGCGTAAGAAGTCTGGTCGCTATCGCCTTTTTGCCAGACGGAAAAACCGCCGAAAACAGATCTTGAAGCTGAGCCCGATCCCATCCTGGCCATTCTGGACAATTCCCGCCGGTCAACGCCTAACTGGTAGTGGTCGGCAAAAGCCGCTGCCATGGAGGCGAAGGCAGAGCTGGAAGAGGCCAGGCCAGCCGCGGTTGGCACCTGGTTGACCGATTCAACCGCCAAATTTCCCTTGACTTCGAAGCGGTCCTGCATGGCCCGGAGGTAGGCGAAAACGCGGTCAGCGGCTGGACCGGAAACGGCTTGGCCGTTTAATTTAAAAGACATTTGCTCGCTGTCTGAGATTTTGGTGTCGCTATAGAAGGCATCCAGGGTCATGGACAGGCTGGACATGAGCGGCAGGCGCAATTTGGCGTCCTTCTTGCCCCAGTACTTGATCAAGGCGATATTGGTATGGGCGCGGGCAGTTTTACTCATCTGTTTCACATTCCTTTACTGTGTAATTCTGTTTTTAATAATTTTTGGGCAAAAATTAAATCTCTTCAATCCAGTAGTTACTGATTTCTGCTTGGCAAGCTTGGGCAATCTCTTCGCAAGAAGCGGCATCCTTGCAAAGGGCGATGACGATTCCGCCCAGGCCGCCGCCAGACAACTTGCAGCCTAAAGCTCCGCCTTTATCAGCAATCTGGCAGATCCGGTCGATCTTGCTTGTCGACAAGTTAAAGGAAGCTAAAAGCTCCTGGGCCTCATTGAAGAATTTACCAACGGTCTCCGGGTCTTGCTCAAGCCAGGCAGCTTTGACATCGTCAGCCAGTTGTCCCAGCTTGCGCATTCTAACTTGCGCGTCAGGTGACTCATTTAAAAGCTTGGCGACCATAGTGACGGCTTCTCTGGTATTGCCCAAATCGCCCGTGTCCATGATCAAAAGGCTGGCACCTAATTTTAAGGAGAGCTTTTTTACGCCCTTTTGTTTATTAAAAAAGACCAGGTAATCGGAATTGACCGTGGCCGCGTCCAGTCCGGAAGCCTTGCCGTGGTTGATCGCTTCTGCCTGGTTGGTGATGTCCATAACTTCACTTGCACTTAACTTCAAGCCCAGGTATTGGCTCAAGGCCACGGTAGTACCGTAAGCGACGGTAGCTGAGGAGCCAAGTCCGCGCTCCATGGGAATTTCCCCGGTATAGGTAAGCTTGATCTGGGGATTTTTCCCGCTTCTAGTCAAAAGCTCCTTGACGACATACTTAAGGCCGTTATAGTCAGCAGGCGCGTCAAAAAAAGGACCCTGGTAGAGCTTGGTGTCCATCCAGACCGGGCCGGGATAATCACTGACGGTCGTCTTGATGTGCAGGGCCTGAATTGGCATAGCCAGGGCGTCATAGCCGTAAACAACGGAATGCTCGCCGATCAAAATTACTTTTCCATGAGCAGTACATGAAGTCTGCAAAAAGAATCACCTCAAAAAATTAATTTGTTAGTTCGGTTAACGTTTGCTTAGAATCAATGGCAATCAGTTCCCAAAAAGGAAAGAGATTGATAAAATTTAGATTGACCGATCAGTCAACAAAGGAGTGGAAGCAATGATCAAAATTATAACCGGCAGACAGTCCGATCCCCTGCAAACTGAGATCATCGGCCGGGCTGCCCGCAATTATCTGGCCCAGCCCGGCAAAGATACCTTTATTATTGTTCCAAACCATATCAAGTTTAACACAGAAGTTGCCGCAATAGGCAAAGTCGCCCAACTTCAAGGGCGGGAAGAGACCAGCGTCAAGAACCTGCACGTCCTGTCCTTCTCCCGTCTGGCCTGGTTTTTCTTTAAAAAGGCCGACCTGCTCATGCCTGAAAGCCTGGATGACGCTGCCGCGACCATGATTTTGGAGCAGATCATCGACAAGCGCAGAGATGAACTGCTGCTTTTCAAAAATTCCCACGCCAATTCCGGCATGATTAAGCAGGTCTACAGCACGATCCTGCAGGTTCATACCGGCCAGCTGGACCTGGGCAATCTTTTGGAGCGGGCAGCCGACCCGGCGGTGGCCTTGGACCTGGATAATGAGACCAGGGACAAGCTGCACGACCTGGACTTGATCTACCAGGACTTTTTAGAAATCGTCAGTGAAAAGCACTTCGCCACCAAGGATGAACTGAACATCCAGCTGAACCAGCTTTTGGCCAGCCGGCCGGACCTGGTCAGCCAGGCCAGCTTCTACGTGACTGATTTCTCCCATTTTTCCATTCAGGAAAAAATGACCATGCAGCTGCTGGCAGCTTTTGCCAGCGAGATGACCTTCGCCTTCAAGACGGCTGACGGCAGCGTGATTGAGCCGGCCGCCGGGGAATACGACTATGTGGTTCAGAAGACGATCAAGGACTTGACCGGCTACTTTTCCGCCCATGACTTTGCCTGGGAGAGAGAAAAAATCGCCAGTCCAGTCAGTCCGGCCAGGGACTTGAACCAGGCCTGGCAGGGACAGGGCCAGCCGGATTTAGATAACCTCCAGCTGGTTAAAGCAGATTCCCGCTACGCTGAAGCATATTTCGTGGCCCGGACCATCTATGACGAGGTGGCTTTAAAGGGCTGCCAGTACCGAGACTTTTTGGTCCTGGCCCCGAATTTGCAGGAGTATGAAACTTACCTGGCTCCGATTTTGCGGCAAAACCAGATTCCCTTCTTTGACGACCTGCAGCAGCAGATGAAGTACCACCCCTTGGTGCTTTTGCTGGAAAATTTGGGCAAGCTCCTCCAGCAGGCAGGAGACACGCCATCTCTTTTGAGCATCATGAAGACCCGCCTCTTGATCCCTGACTGGTATTTAGAAGGGGATGCAGAAGCCGGGGAAGCCGCGTATTTGCGCGACGTCGACCAGCTGGAAAACTTTGCCCTGGCCCACGGAATCAAGTACAGCCTTTGGCAAAAGCCACTCAAGGACTTTACCAAAGCCCAGGTCATCGCCCTAGACCAAGAACAGTACCAAAAGTGGCTGGACCGCTTGGACAAGCTACGGGACTTCTTTGTCAGCAAGATCTCCCGGCTTGCCCGCCAGCTGAAGAGTGAAAAAGACAGTATGACCGCCGTCAAGCTCTTTTTTGACTTCTTGGTCAAAAACGGGGTCAGCGCCCGCCTGGAAGCCTGGCGCTTAAAGGCCAGCGAGAGCGGAGACCTGCAGCAGGCCCAGCAGCCGGAGCAGTGCTGGAATCTGCTTTTGTCTTTGCTCAAAGACTACCTCTTGGTCAACCCGGAAAACTTTGCCTGGGCTGACTTCTTTAAGATGCTGACGGCAGCCTTTTCCCAGGCCAATTTCGCGACGATTCCGGCCAGCCTGGACGCCGTCACCTTGTCAGAATACGGGATGGTGCAGACCAGCGGCTACAAGCAGGTCTTCATCATCGGAGCAGCCAATGGCAGCCTGCCGCAAATCAACGACCAGCCCAACTTTTTGACTACGGAAAACCTGGCCAGCCTGGCAGACTTTTTTGACCAGGAGGCCTACCTGGAAGACAGTCAGCAGCTGCGCAACCTGGACCAGGAATACCAATTTGGCAATGCCCTGGCCCTGGCCTCTGACCGGGTCTACATCTCCTATCCGGTGATCAATTCCAATAATGACTTGCTGGATCCTTCCATTTACTACAAGCGCCTGCTGAAGCTGGTTAACGGCCGGGAATACCGGCAAAGGGACCTGCCAGATACCGCTGAAAAAGACCGGACTGAATTTGCCCGCCAGCTTTTGCTCTTTTTGACCAGTCCAAGGGCCAGCTTAGGCTACCTGGCCTATGCTGAGGAAAATTCCGCCCAAAGCCCGCTGGTGGCCAAGCTGGTCGAACTCAGCCGGCAGTATGAGGAAGAAAAGGCTGAGGAAATCGCGGAAGGGATGGCCTATGACAATAACCCGCAAGACATCTCAGAAGACCTGGCTGAGCGCCTGTACGGCAAGGACCTGTTGTCTTCAGTCTCCCAGCTGGAAAGCTACTACCAGAATTCTTTTGAATACTTCCTTAACTATGGCCTCCGCCTGCGGCCCCGGGCAGAAAATGAGCTGAATGCCATCCAGTCCGGTAACTACTTCCACCGGACCTTTGAGCTTTTGCTCAAGGAAATGCAAAAGAAAAATATCGAAATTGACAAGCTCAGCGAGCTGGACTTGGAGCTTTTGCTCAAGCAAGTCAGAAGCAAGATCCTGCAAGAACCACTCTACCAGCAGTTCTTGCGTGATCCTTTCAATGAATATCTTTTCAAGGCCTTTGACAAGACGACCAGTAAGGTGGCCCAAAGCTACCGGCGCAAGCAGCAGGAAAACAAGATGCGGGCTACTTACGGGGAACTGGCCTTTGGCCCGGCTGAAAAGCTGGCCGGCCTGGTCTTGCCTTTGAAGAAGTTTGCCGGCCAGCGGAAGATCAGCCTCCGGGGCAAGATCGACCGGGTCGACCTCTTTAATGGGGACCAGCACGTTTTAGGCCAGCTGATCGACTACAAGTCTTCCGACCACAGCTTCAACCTGGCCCGTTTTGCCAGCGGGGTGGACCTGCAGATGATCGCCTATTTGGACGTTCTGGAGAAGAACCAGGACCTCCTGGCCGGCGGGCGGCAGTTTGACCTCCTGGGGGCCTTTTACCAATATGTCACCCGGAAGCTGAATTCCATCAACTCCTCATCAACTGGCGCCTTGTTTGACAGCAAGCTGCAGCTGAAAGAGAACCTTTTGGGCGGGGAAGACAAGTTGAAATTGTCCGGGGTCTTTATCAGTGAGCCAGCCTGGTACCAGGAAGTCGACAAAGCCCTTGAGAAAAAGGCAAGCAGTCCGGTTTACCGGGGCCTCAAACTGAACAAGAGCGGCGGCTTTGGCAAAAAAGACAACTTCTTCAGCCAAGATGAGATGCAGGAGCTGCTGGAATACGTCGAAGCCTTGATTGAGGACGCGGCCAGCGAGATTTTAAGTGGGAAGATTGCCTTGAATCCTTTCCGGCAAGGCAACAATACCGGCCTGGCATTTAGCGACTACAAGGATATCTTCTACTTTGACCAGCAGCTACCAACTAACTCTTACCGGGACCTGCCAAGCCTTAAAAAGGCAGATCTGCTGGCTTTGGTAGAAAAGCGGCTGCGGCAGAGGAGATAAGGAATGGTACATAGAAAGGAAATAGCATGGCTGTAAAATATACACCAGACCAGGCCAGGGCCATTGAAAGCCGGGGGCAGGACATTTTGGTTTCAGCCTCTGCCGGCTCAGGCAAAACCAGTGTTTTGGTTGAACGGGTCATCCGGGAAATCATGGACGACCACTTGGAGGTTAACCAGCTCCTGGTCATTACCTTTACCCGGGCGGCCGCCAGTGAAATGAAGCAGCGGATCAAGCAGCGCCTGCAGGACCGCCTGCAAGAAGAAACAGATGCCAGCCAGGCCGACTTTTTGCGCCGGCAGCTGGCTGAAATCGATACCGCGATTATTTCCACGATCGACTCTTTCTGTTTGGACGTCATCCGCCGCTTTTACTTCGCGATCGACATCGACCCGGACTTCAGCATTTTGACTGACGCCACCCAGATTGAGCTCTTAAAGGAAAGAGCCTTGAGGGATGTCGAAAACGACTACCTGCAAAATGAGAACCAAGCGAAAAAAGACCGTTTCCTGGCCCTCTATGATGCCTTTGCCGGCGACAGCGACGCCAATTCAGCCAGAGACTTGCTTTTGGATTTATACCAGTTTGCCATGGCCCGGCCCAACTACCGGGCTTGGCTGCAAAAGCTGGCTGCCCCTTACCAGCTGGAGACCAGCGACGTCGTTGACAGCGCCCTATGGCAGGAGAAAATCAAGCCTTACCTGGAGGAAGAATTTTCCAACCTGGCGGACAAGCTGACGGCTTTGATGGCCGAAGCCGACTTTGACCATGAAAAGTTTGCCAAGTACCAGCCAGCTTTTACGGCTTTTGCCACCAGTCTGGCCAGCTACCGGGAGAGCCTGGCCACAGATGATCCCTTTGACCGGCAAAGAGAGCTGCTGGCGGCCTGCCAGTTTGACGGGACCCTGCGGACTAACAAGGAGATCGCCGACTTTGTCGAGGAGGCAAAGGAGGTTAAAGAAGCTGGCAAGCAGCTGGTCTTTAATGTCTATACCAGTTTTTACGCAAGCAGCAATGCTGACCAGCAGGCCCTCTTAGCCAAGGGGGCAGAAATCGCCTCCGCGGCAGCAGAAGTTGAACTGGCCTTTATTGACCGCTTTAACGAATTGAAGCGGGCTGACCGGGTCCTGGACTTCAGCGACATGGAGCAGTTGGCCTATGAAATTCTGACCCAGGACAGTTCAAACTCTGACCTGGCCCGGGCCTACTACCAAAGCCGCTTCAAGGAAATCATGGTCGATGAATACCAGGACACCAACGCCCTGCAAGACGGCTTGATCCAGCGGCTGAAAAAAGCGGGGAAGAACAACCTCTTCATGGTCGGGGACGTCAAGCAGTCAATCTACGGATTCCGCCAGGCGGAACCCAGCCTGTTTATCGCAAAATACGATGAATATGGCCAGGAAAATTCGGCTGGCAAGCAGCGGATTATTTTTGCTGAAAACTTCCGCTCCAGCCAGCCGGTCACCCAAGCTGTTAACTTGATCTTTGACAGCCTCTTAACCAAGGACTTCGGGGGGATTGACTACCAAAAAGAAGGGCAGCTGAAATTCGCGGCTGGCTATGACCCAGAGGCGGCCCTGCCGACTGAAACAGAAGTCCTCTACCAGGAAGATTCATCTGCAACAGATGATGACGGGGAATTGAACCAGGGCGATTTAGCCATGGTCATCAGCCGGATTCAGAAGCTGATCGCTGACCAGACGCCAATTTTTGACCCGAAGACCGGGCAGACCCGGCCGGTCAGCTATGGGGACATCGCCATCTTAACCCGGTCCAAGACCAGCAACCTGGACATCAAGCAGGAATTTGACCGCTACGGGGTCCCGCTCTTTGTCATGGATGTCCAGAACTACTTCCAGACCTTTGAATTGACGGTCATCATGTCCTACTTGAAGATCATCGACAACCCGGACCAGGATATTCCCCTGGTGGCGGTTTTGCGGTCTCCGATTTTTAACTTCTCCAGTTCAGATCTGGCCGAAATCCGCCTGGTCAACAAGAGCGTCAGCTTCTACACGGCTTTAAGAACTTATGCTAAAAAAGATACAGATCTGGCTGCCCGCTGCCGAGACTTTTTGGCCCAATTGCAGGACCTTCGCGACTTTTCCTTGAGCCACCGGATTTCAGAACTGCTCTGGACCATTTACGAGCGGACCAGCTTTTTGGAAATCGTGACGGCCATGACCAACGGCCAGCAGCGCCGGCTCAACTTGACTGCCTTGTACGAAAGAGCCAGCGCCTACGAAAGTTCGGGCTTCAAGGACCTTTACCAGTTCATCAACTTTATTGCCAGAATGCGGAAGAACCAGAAGGATCTGGCCCAGCCGATCCTGAGCGAAAATGCCGGCAACTCAGTCAAGCTGATGACCATCCATGCCTCAAAGGGGCTGGAATTCCCGGTCGTCTTTGTCTTGGGCCTGGAGCACCGCTACAATTACCAGCAAGACATTACCGGCAGCTATGTCTTAGATGCCAGCGGCCTGGGCCTGTCCTTTGCCTATCCCTTTGATGAAGCGGAATACCGGGCAGATACTTTGGCTAATGCTTGGCTGAAGATTGCCAAAAAGCAGAAGTTGCTGGAAGAAGAAGCCCGCCTGCTTTACGTAGCTTTGACTCGGGCCAAGCAGAAGCTGATTTTGGCGGCAAATATCAAGCTGCCAGCCAGAACCGACTTGGCGGGCCTGGAAGAGAAGTGGGCCAAGAAAATTTCTACTGGCCGCCTGCCTCTTTTGGATAAGATGAAGGTAGCCAAGCCCCTGGACTTTTTGGCCCCGGCTTTAGCCCGCGCCAAGCAGGTGAAGCGGCTGGGTGAAAAAGCCGTCAGCGACCTGGCGACAGGCCAAGAAGGCAGTCTGGTCTTTGTTCACTTTGACCCCAAGAAAGACCAGGCCCGATTGCCGGATAGTGAGGCCGTGGCGGCCAGCGGGGCAGACTTGACGGAAGATGAAGCAGCCGTCTTTAAGCAGGCAGAAAAGCTCTATGCCTTCAGCCAGGGCGGCTATCCTTACTTGGATGCCAGCCGGACCACGGCCTACCAGGCGGTGTCTGAAATCAAGAAGGCTTTTGGCGACCCGATCGAAGACGAACTGGCTGACTCCCACATTTCGGAACTGCAGTCAGCCAACCGCTACCTGCAGCCGATCGATACTGAACCTGACTTCCTCTTCCAAAATACGGTCAGCTCAGCTGAACTGGGGACAGCCAGCCACCTGGTCTTGCAGTATTATGACTATGCCAAAGGCGACAAGGATGCCATTGACAGCTGCATTGCCGGCCTGGTGGAAAAGGGCCGGCTGAGCCAGACCTTGGCCAGCAAGCTGGACCGGGAAGCCTTGTCCTGGTTTGTCAAGAGCGACTTTGCCAAAGACTTTTACCGGCAGCCTGACCGCCTCCACCGGGAGGAAAATTTTGCCACCATCCTGTCGCCGAAGACTTTATTTAAGGATTTCAGCGATTTTCCAGGAAAAATTTTGGTTCACGGGACAATCGATGGCTATTATGAAGCGGAGAATGGTATCATTTTATTTGACTACAAGACTGACCACGTGAACCCGCGTAAGCAGGAGGAAGCAATTCAGAAGCTGAAAGAGAAGTACCAGGGCCAGTTGCGCCTTTATGAGCGGGCCTTGAATGAATCTGGCCGGCTGCCTGTTTTGAAAAAGTACCTGGTGCTTTTAAGCTGCCGGGAAATTGTTGAAGTTGATTAGAAGTTTTTAGGAGTGAAAGGAGCGGAAAATAGTGGATTTTTTTGCCGGCGAAAGCTTCGCGGTCGTTGACTTGGAAACGACCGGGACGCGCAAGGAAGAGGGGGATCGGATCATCCAGTTTGGCTGCGCCATAGTCAAAGATGGTGAAGTGGTTAAAACTTATTCCTTCATGATGAACCCCCACCGGAAAATTCCCCTGGCCGTGACCAATTTGACCGGTATCGACCAGAAGATGGTGGCCGGCCAGGCTGATTTCAAGCACTATGCCCCGAAGATCCGCGAGATCCTGCAGGATACGGTTTTCGTGGCCCATAACGTCAATTTCGACTTTCCTTTCTTGAACTACGAATTGACCAATGCCGGCTTTGAGGCCTTGACCTGCAAGGCGGTTGACACGGTTGAACTGGCCAAGATCGCCTTTCCGACCCTGCCTTCTTACAAGTTGCGGGACTTGACGGCCAGTCTGGAGATCAAGCACGCCAACCCCCACAAGGCGGATTCTGACGCCTATGGGACAGCCGTCTTGCTCTTGAAGATCATCGACAAGCTGGCTTCTTTGCCCCAGGCAACTTTGAATGTTCTGGGCTCTTTGGCCAGTGGCCTTATCCGGGACACGGGGGACGTGATCAAGGTGATTGCTGACCAGTCCCGGCAAAGCAGGCGCAAACTGCCCAAAGACAAGATGCAGGTCCGCAACCTGGTCTTAAAGAGGCAGGAGATTCCGGCGGTTGAACATGGGGAAAATGGGCATTTTCCAGTTAAAGACACGGACAAACGCAAGCTTTTTAAAGGCAAGATCAATTACCGGCAAGCCCAAGTGGACCTAATCGACCGCTTGCACGACTTTGTCGAAGATGCCGGGCAAAGGGTCATGCTGGCTGAAGCGCCAAACGGGACAGGGAAGACTTTTGCCTACCTTTTCGCCTACGCCTACCAGCTCTATTCCGGCAAAAAATTAGTAATTGCTACACCGACCAAGGTCCTCCAGCAGCAGCTCCTAGACCAGGAAATTCCCCAGCTCCTGCGGGTTACGGGTCTTGGCTTAAACGCGGAAATGGTCAAGTCCAGCAGCCACTACCTGGATTTAGACGGTTTTGCCCAGACTCTCTACCAGAATTCGCCCAACAAGGCGACCTTGCTCTTGCAGATGCAGATCCTGGTCTGGCTGACAGAAACGACAACTGGGGACATGGATGAATTGCAGCTGACCAGCCAGCAGCTGCCGATTTTTAACCAGCTCAAGCACCCGGGGGATGCCCGGGTGGCCAGCCAGTTTGCCAGCGTTGACTTCTGGAACCTGGCCCGCCGCCGGCAGGAGCAGGCCAACATTTTGGTGACTAACCACGCCTACCTGGTCAACCACTACATGGACTCCATCTGGGGGCAGAATCCTTACCTGGTAATTGACGAAGCCCACCGCTTCAGCGAAAACCTGCAGACGGCCCGGATGGACTCCCTGCGCCTGGAAGCAATTTGGGGCAGCATCAGCCACCTGCGCAATTTGCTCTACTTTACGGACAATAACCTGCTCAGACAAAGCGAGGAAAATGTCCAGCTGCAGTTCATGCTGGACCTCTTGGACCAGGAAAGCCTGGACTTGATTCACAGCTTGAACCGGATGCAAAAGTACCTCTACCAGCACAAGGGGCAGGCGATCAGCCAGGTTGTTTTGCCCAACAAGAGCCTGCAGCTGACCATCCAGGGCCAGGATCTCTTCCCGGAAAACTCTCAGTTCCGGCCACTTCTTAGACAGTTCCAGCAGCAATTGGAGCAGGTCCGGATCCATACCAACCAGATCCGCTACTTGCTGGAGCAGGAAAAGGACCGCTTTTTAACTGATGAGGAATCTTTGCTGGAAGAATTGAATGACCAGGTCGACCTGCTGGAATTCTACACGGGAAAGAGCTACCAGCTGTCTGACCTCTTGAACCAGCCGCTCTTGGATCATTTGGGCTTCGTGGTCAACGTGACCAACCCCGAAGATGCTCTCAGCAGCAACCTCCACTGGCTCAGCCTGGACAGTTCTGAAGAATTGCATAAAATTTACGACCGCTTTGACCATATCAGCATGATCAGTGCGACAATAACTAATGACGGCAATTTTGCCTTTGCCAAGCAGTTCCTGGCCCTGCCAAATTTGGGTGTCTCCTGCTACAAGGGCAAGGCCAGCTTCCCCATGGCTGACCATCTGGAGATTCTGGCCATGGACGAGGGGCAGCCGGAACCAGACAGCCCGCGTTTTTTGGAAGAATTGAAAAATATCCTGACCAAGGACTTAAGCGGGCAAAAGCACGTTTTGTGCCTGTTTACCAATCTGGACTTGATCAAGCAGCTCTACTTTGAACTGCTGAATGATCCCCGGGTTAAGGACTATGAGCTCCTGGCCCAGGGCTTGACGGGGTCAAATGAGCGGATCACCCGCCGCTTTGTCATCGCTGAACGGTCAATCTTGCTGGGGGCGGATAGCTTCTGGGAAGGGGTGGACTTCCACAATTGCGGGATTGACCTGGTTATCGCGACCCGCCTGCCATTTGAGTCCCCGGACCTGCCGGAGGTTAGCCTCAGGCAGCACTACCTGGCCCAAAGAGGCTGGGATGTCTTTCAAGAGGACTCTTTGCCCCGGGCGGTTCTCCGCCTGCGGCAGGGATGCGGCCGCTTGATCCGGGGCGAGGATGATCATGGGCAGTTTTTGATCCTGGATCCCCGGATCTGGACCAAGAGTTATGGCCCGGCCTTTAGGTCCAGCCTGCCGGCTCCGGTGCAAAGGGTTAAAGCGAGTGAGTTAAAAAAGAAGTTGAAGTTCGAGAGGAAAAATGCTTAACGAAAGAGTCAAAAATGTCTTGCAGTATCTGGCCTGGCTGGTCTTCTTCCTGTTTTTGCTTTACGCGGGAACAGTGGCGGTTGTTGCTAAGGCAGCCAAGCCGTACAGTCAGCAGAAAGAGAAAGTCGCCAAGCTGGTCAAGCAGACTTCCATGAAGCAAATTGACAAGTACTACCATTTGAGCCGGGGCGTCAAGTCATATTCAGCCAGCGGGAAAACCAGTAAGGGTAAGGCGGCTTACTTCATCTACCTGCCGGGTAAACATAAGGCCTACTATTATTCAGCTAGTGACGGCGTCAGCGAAAGCACGGTCAAATCCAGCTTTCAGAAGTCTTACCCAAAAAAGGCCATCAAGGAAGTCAACCTAGGCTGGTATCAAAAGCAGGCCGTCTGGGAAGTCACGGCAGTCAACGCAGACGGCAGCTACTGCTATGCCATCTACAAGTTCAAGGATGGCCAGCTCCTGTCTCTGGTCGATAAGTTATAGAAGATCAGGTAAAAATCTGCTATCATGGATAGAGTTATAAAAATAAGGTGGAATTAAAAGAATGACAGAATTGATTTCAATCAGAGAATCAGCCAAGCACGTTGACGAAGAAGTCAGAATGCACGTCTGGCTGACCGACAAGCGGTCCAGCGGGAAGATCGTCTTCCTGCAATTAAGAGACGGTACGGCCTTCTTCCAAGGCGTTGTCCGCAAGAACGATGTCAGTGAGGAAGTTTTTGAAGCAGCCAAGGGCCTGCGCCAGGAAGCAAGCTTCTACCTCACCGGGATCATCCATGAAGACGCCCGGTCCCACTTTGGCTACGAAATCCAGATCAGCGACCTGGAAGTCGTCTCAAACAACGAAGGCTACCCGATCACCAACAAGGAACACGGGATCGACTTCCTTTTGGACCACCGTCACCTCTGGCTGAGAAGCCGGCGGCCATTCGCCATCATGCAGATCAGAAACCGGATCTTCAAGGCTACGGTCGACTTCTTTGAAAACGAAGGCTTCGTGAAGTTTGACGCCCCGCTTCTGATGCACTCAGCGCCAGAAGGGACCACGGAACTCTTCCATATCGACTACTTCGACCACGACGCTTACCTGTCACAATCCGGCCAGCTTTACGGGGAAGTCGGGGCAGAAGCCTTCGGCAAGATCTTTACCTTCGGGCCAACCTTCCGGGCGGAAGCTTCCAAGACCCGCCGGCACTTAACTGAATTCTGGATGATGGAACCGGAAATGGCCTGGATGCACCAAGATGAATCCCTGGACCTGCAGGAACGCTTCCTG
>NZ_QOCY01000032.1:0-6780 GCF_024701915.1 Lactobacillus leichmannii
CAGGAAGCGTTCCTGCAGGTCCAGGGATTCATCTTGGTGCATCCAGGCCATTTCCGGTTCCATCATCCAGAATTCGGTCAAGTGCCGGCGGGTCTTGGAAGCTTCCGCCCGGAAGGTTGGCCCGAAGGTAAAGATCTTGCCAAAGGCTTCTGCCCCGACTTCCCCGTAAAGCTGGCCGGATTGTGACAGGTAAGCATCGTGGTCGAAGTAGTCGATGTGGAAGAGTTCCGTGGTCCCTTCTGGCGCTGAGTGCATCAGAAGCGGGGCGTCAAACTTCACGAAGCCTTCGTTTTCAAAGAAGTCGACCGTGGCCTTGAAGATCCGGTTTCTGATCTGCATGATGGCGAATGGCCGCCGGCTTCTCAGCCAGAGGTGACGGTGGTCCAAAAGGAAGTCGATCCCGTGTTCCTTGTTGGTGATCGGGTAGCCTTCGTTGTTTGAGACGACTTCCAGGTCGCTGATCTGGATTTCGTAGCCAAAGTGGGACCGGGCGTCTTCATGGATGGTCCCGGTGAGGTAGAAGCTTGCTTCCTGGCGCAGGCCCTTGGCTGCTTCAAAAACTTCCTCACTGACATCGTTCTTGCGGACAACGCCTTGGAAGAAGGCCGTGCCGTCTCTTAATTGCAGGAAGACGATCTTCCCGCTGGACCGCTTGTCGGTCAGCCAGACGTGCATTCTGACTTCTTCATCTACGTGCTTGCTTGATTCTCTGATTGAAATCAATTCTGTCATGTTTATCTCTTTACCTCGATATTTTATTGTCTATCTTGCTCTTATATTCTTCCTGTTTTTGCTTAACTAGCTTTCTTACAGAAGCTGGATCTTGGCTGCTTGGCACTTTTCTACGATCTCGTCAGGCCAGATGCTGGCTTGGACTTCACCGATGTGGGCCTTGCCCAAAAGTAGCATGCAAAGTCTTGACTGGCCGATCCCGCCGCCGATGGAGTAAGGGAGGTCACCCTTTAAGAGGGCTTGGTGGAAAGGCAGGTCTAACCGGTCTTCAGCACCGGCAAGCTTCAGCTGCTCTTGCAAGCGGTCTTCATCGACCCGGATGCCCATGCTGGAGACTTCAAAGGCCCGCTGAAGGGGTTCGTACCAGAAGAGGAGGTCACCGTTCAAAGTCCAGTCATCGTAGTCTGGTGCCCGGAGGTCATGCGGTTTCTTGGAAAGCGGGAGCGCGCCGCCGATGTGTTCCAAGAAGACTGCGCCCTTTTCCTGGCAGATCTTGCCTTCGCGTTCGCTTGGGGTCAGGGATGGCCAGCGGGCTTCCAGTTCTTCACTGGTTACGAAGCTGATTTCTTCTGGCAGGTGGTAGGCGGCTTGCGGGTAGAGGGCACGGACGTGGTATTCCATCCCCTTGATGGTTTCAAAGATCCGCTGGACAGTTTGGCGGAGGGTTGCTTCCGTCCGTTCGCTCTTGTCGATGACCTTTTCCCAATCCCATTGGTCAACGTAAACGGAGTGGAGGTTGTCCAAAACTTCTTCGTCTTTTCTGATGGCGTTCATGTTGGTGAAGAGGCCTTCACCGTGGCCGAAGCCGTAGTGCTTGAGAGCCCAGCGCTTCCACTTGGCCAGGGAGTGGACGATTTGCAATTCGCCTTCATCTCCGTCGTGCAGGGTAAAGGAAACCGGCTTTTCCCAGCCAGAGAGGTTGTCGTTTAAGCCGGAAGACTTCTTAACAAACATAGGAGCGGAAATTCTTTCCAGATTCATCGCGGTCCCGAATTCAGTCTGGAAGGTTTCCCGGATGTAGCGGATTGCCTTTTCCGTTTCGCGGATGGTCATTTTCGGATCGTAATCACTTGGAATAACTAATTTAGCCATATCTCTTGCCTCTGCTAAAAATCTAATACTTGTCAAAAGGGCATAAAAAGAGCCTTTCATCCCCCAAAAAACTACAGGGACGAAAGGCTTCTTTCCGCGGTACCACCCACCTTGTTCTAAACGAACCACTTCGAGCACCAACATGCTCTAGCAGGGTAACGTCCTGCAGGCGGCACGGCTTACTGTGACTTCAGCCGGCGATCTGGAAAAAGTGTTATTCAGAAAGCCAGGGTCTGTTGCCTTTTCACCCGCTGGCAACTCTCTACAAGATTGTGCTTTCCTACTCGTCTTTCTCATCTTTTGACTTATTTGATTAAGTAAAATTCTAATACGGATTTAATTTTTGTCAAGATCAAAGGCAAAAAATTATTTTTTAAAGATCAAGCCCTTCTTCTTGAGCAGGTAGACAGCGGCTGCGATGGCGCAGAAGGCGATTAACACGATCAAGCTAAGGCCTTCAAATTCCTGGACCACTTGCTGGTAGGCATTGCCGGCAAAGCGGCCGGAGTAGATCAAGACCGTGTTCCAGATTGCCGTGCCCAGGATGGTGTAGAAGCTGAACCGGGCTAAAGAGAAGCGACTCATCCCGGCTGGCAGGGAGATTAAGCTGCGGACGACTGGAATAAAGCGGCCAAAGAAGGTGGCTGCCCGGCCGTGGCTGTTAAAGTAGTTTTCCGTCTTGGTGATTTTCTCCGGGGAGAGGCCGAAGCGGCGGCCGACCTTGCTGGCGGCGAAGCGGGAAAGGCGGTCTTGGTCAAAGAAGGTGCCGACCCAATAGAGAGTTACCGCGCCAATGAAGGCACCGATCGTGGAGGCGATGATGGCTCCCGGGACAGACAGGTTGGCTGACAGGGTCAGGAAACCGGTAAAGGTCAGGATCAGTTCGGAAGGGATTGGGGGAAAAATATTTTCAGCTGCAATCAGCAAGGCAACGGCGACATAGCCATAGTTTTGAATCAGCTGCGTGATTGTCTCGTTCATGACCTGTATTACCTCTAATCTATTTAAGTTTGTGACTGTTTAGTACAAGGGAGCTTGTCTTGCTTGTACCTTTCGCCTATTTAGGATAACAGAATAAAGAGCGGAAAAGGGGGCTCTGCCAAGGATTTTAAGAGATAATTTGGAATTACTTTACAAGCATTTAACTTTATTTTTTAAAGCACTAAGCTAAATGAAGTGGTTTTTGGCTATAGCGAAGTTGAAATAAGCAAAAAAAGACTGAAAATATTTTTTATGCACATTTTTAGGAAAGGGTCTGTTATAATCGTTTCAACGCATTAAGGAAATGCCTGATGGAAACAAAGAGAAGATGCTTACAAGCTTTTTTCTCGAGCCAGAGGCGAATCTTGATGCCGGAAAAATTGAATATCATTCGTACTATACTAAGTCATTAAATTTATTCAAGGAGAGGTAAATATGACTAACGTAACTATCGAACAAGCAGTTAAGGGCTATCTTGTATTCTCAGCTAAGGAAGGCAAGCTTTTCCGTGAAGGCCGCAGCTACCTGGCAGGCAAGACCTACCACAACCGCTACCTGGCTATCTACGAAAAGCTGGAAGACGCTGTTGTCAACGCCAGCCAATACCCAAGTGAAGAAGGCATCACCATTTACGAAGTAAGTGGCTGGGGCCAGGTAACTGACTTTGGCAAGTGCAAGGTCACTGAATGGCTGAAGCTGGGCCAAATCGTAGCTAAGAAGGAATGGGTTGCTCTCTTGGGCAAGCAAACTAACTCAAACTACGCAAGTCTGCGGATCCTGGCAGCTAAGCTGAGCGAAGACGCAGCTGTCCTGAAGAAGCTGGCCCAAGACAAGAACCAGCAAGTTCGCAGCGCTGTAGCTGAGAATGCTAACACTCCAGCCTTGGTTTTAGCTAAGCTGGGCGTGACTGCTGGAGTTAACGCGATGGCTATCTAACAGACAATTTTAAAAAGAATAAAACGAGGCGCGTTCTCTGGATTGACAGAGGCGTGCTTTTTGTATTCAAGGAGAAGAGCATGCTGAAATTTGACCAGGCAAGAGCGGAAGATTTAGACAGGATCGTGGAAATTGAAAGAGCTGGTTTCAATGAGGCAGAAGCAGGCAGTCCGGCTCAGTATAAAGAGAGAATTCAGAAGTTTACCGGGAGCTTTTTGGTCGCCAGAAATTTGGAAGAAGAGATCGTGGGCTTTATTACCGGGCCGGTCGTTAACAGCAAGTATGACTACATCGAGGACTGGATGTATGAAAAAGAGACAGAAAGTCTGGCGGGCCCTGGCGGCAACCAAATGGTCTTGACCATCGCGGTTCATCCGGATTACCGGGGGCAGGGGATCGGCAGCCAGCTTTTAGATAGATTCGCTGAGACCGCTAAGGAAATGAAGCGGGGGCGGATCGCCTTGACCTGTCTGGAAGACCGGGTGCCATTTTACGAAAAGAATGGCTACGTCAACCATGGGCAAGCTGAGTCAGAGCATGCCGGGGAAATCTGGTACAACATGATCAAAATGATAAAAGACTAGAGAGCGGTCAGCAGGTGCTGGCTGCTTTTTCTTTTGCTTTATAAGTGAAGCATTTTAATGTAAATCTAACTTAAAAAGCTATAGCTAAATGGCCAAGTCAAAGGTGTTGCTCCTGATGCCCAGCTTTTGGCAATGAAGGTCTTCTCCAACAATACCAAGAATTCTGGAGCCTATGATGACGACATCATTTCCGCGATAGAAGATTCAGTTAAGCTGGGGGCCAACGTTATCAACATGAGTTTGGGCTCAGTTTCATCAGATGTCGATCCAAGTGATCCACAGCAGCAAGCTGTAGCAAAGGCATCAGAGGCTGGCGTTATCAACGTTATCTCCGCCGGCAACTCCGGGGTCGCAGGGTCGACCGGAGATGGCAATCCAGTCAACAATACCGGGACAAGTGAACTCAGTACTGTTGGCGCGCCAGGGGTTACACCGGATGCTCTGACGGTTGCCTCTGCTGAAAACAGCAAAGTGACCACCGACACGGTTAAAGACGAACTCGGTGGGGTCACCTTTAGCGCAAATTCCGAATTGAAGGGTGCTGCACAAGTAACAACCCAGCTTGAAAGCAACTATTCCGTTTTAACCAAGAAGCTTAAGCTTGTTGACATGGGCTTGGGCGGTGCAGATGACTATACTGCTGAAAAGAAGGCTGAGGTTAAGGGACAACTTGCAGTTGTTAAACGGGGATCTTATACCTTCTCAGAGAAAGTTGCCAATGCCAAGGCAGCTGGCGCGGCAGGGATCGTCATTTACAATAACAATAATGACGGCTTACTTTCAATGGCACTGGACGACAAGACTTTCCCAACCTTGGGGATGAGTATGGCTGATGGAGAAGTTCTGGCTCAAGCAGCAAAAGATGGTAAGAGCATCAAGCTGAAATTCGGTACTGCTTTAATCGATAACTCGAGCGCGGGAAAGATGAGCGACTTTACCAGCTGGGGGCCAACGCCGGAACTCGACTTCAAGCCAGAAATTACTGCTCCGGGCGGGAAGATTTACTCGCTGGCCAACGACAACAAGTACCAGCAAATGAGTGGGACTTCAATGGCTTCACCATTTGTCGCAGGTTCAGAAGCATTAATTTTGCAAGGTATCAAGAAACAAAGTTTGAACTTGTCCGGGGAAGAATTAGTACAATTTGCTAAGAATTCAGCCATGAACACTTCGCACCCCTTCTATGACACTGAGCATACCAAGGAAATTATTTCTCCCCGCCGGCAAGGGAGTGGCGAAATCAATGTTAAAGATGCCATCAACAATACGGTTGAGGTTAAGGCAGCCAACGGCAACGGGGCAGCAGCCTTGAAAGAAATTGGCCGGCAGACGACCTTTAAGGTTACCTTGACCAATCATGGCAAGAAGGCCCAGACCTATGCAGTTGATAATTATGGCGGTCCATACACCCAGGCAACCGAAGCGAAGAGTGGCGAAATCTATGACACAAAGATTGTTAAGGGACAGCTGACGACGGAGACGCCAAAGGTAACTGTCCAGCCTGGCGAAAGCGTGGATGTAAGCTTTACCTTGACCTTGCCATACAGTTTCCAGCGACAAAATTTTGTTGAAGGCTATGTTGGCTTTGAAGCAGAAGACCAGGCAACACCAAACCTGGTTCTTCCATACATGGGCTTTTTCGGCAGCTACAGTCAAGCGAGTGTCAGCGCACCAATGCTTTATGAAGGTGGCAATTCAAATCTAATCAACACAATTCAGTCCCTGGTTGGCGTCATGGCTTCTAACAACAATGATATTCTCGGTCACACTGGCTATGAGGGTGATGATTACAGCAAGTATACTGATCCTGATCTGATCGCGATTTCACCAAATGGCGATGGTAGCCGGGACTACGCATATCCTGTTCTCTTCTTTGACCGGAACTACAAGGAATACACGGAAACGATTACTGATGCTCAAGGAAACAAAGTTAAGAGCTTGGGCGTTGGCAAAGAGGGAACTAAAGATTACTACAGTTCTTCAAGCGGCAAGTGGACAACCCACTCACTGGACAAGTGGGATGGCACTGACGCTGAGGGCCAAGTCGTCAAGGATGGGCAATATATCTACAAGGTTGAATTTACCCCAGCAACTGGCGGTAGCAAGCAGGAATTGAACATCCCTGTCAAGGTTGATACCCAAGCGCCAGAAGTGAGTGACTTGCAGGTTACCAAAGATGGCAAGCTCCGTTTGAAGGCTAAGGATTCCGGCAGCGGTCTTGACATGACAATGTTTGTTGCGGCAGTAAACGGTGAAAAGCAGAAGCTGGCGCTGGCTCCGGTTAAGGGAGAAAGTGATGTTTACGAGTCAACGACTGCCTTGACTGGACTTAAGGACGGCAAGAACCAAGTAGAAACTGTTTTGGCTGACTATGCCGGCAATGTTGGCTATGCTGCAACTTTCTCCAGTCAAAATAACGATGCTGATAACAAGCTTCTTCTCTTTAACTTAGCTG
>NZ_QOCY01000033.1:0-3306 GCF_024701915.1 Lactobacillus leichmannii
CACCAGTAGTCGCTGCGGTGAGGTCGAAGTTGGTTTTTTTTAGAGTTCTACGGATGGCTTCGCGACTGATTGGCTTATCAAGAATTATCTTCATTTGTGCTTCAAGAAGACGCAAAGTCCAACGGCTATGCCCCTTGGGAACAGGTCCACAGGCCACTTCGAGTAGTTTCGCTTCTACACGTCCATCAACTTTGCGTTGTGCGTTATCAGAATTAACACTGCGCTTAAGCTTGATGGTGGCGTCAAGGCCTTCATTGACGAACTTTTTCACGACATTGGTGATAGTTGGCTCACTGATTCCATGATCTGAAGCGCACTGCTTGTAGGTCTTAACTGGCGGGTGATTGGCATCCATGTCTTTAAGAATGCGGATTCTGTTGGCCACCGTTTCACTCGTGTTTTTCTGGCGAAGAATTTTGTTAAGTCGCTTAAGTTCGTCATCGGTCAATTTGACAATGTATTTTTTAGAAGTAGGTGTCATGGTTGATAAACCTCCGCAGCTAATTGATAGATATACTACAGAGATTGTACCAGAATTGCACACCACTTTTAAAATATCGGCATGACACTACACTAGTTCATATCATCTGGAACATCAAGGGGAAAGTTTGTGTAAGTGATCGTTACGACTCAAAGTACTCCGACATGAACAAAAATCTGCAGAAGATTGAGGAATACCTGTCGGTCTTTTTCCAACATCTTAAGCAGATTCGTCTCACGATCTTATTTAACGAACATGATCGAATCGATAAACAATACGATCACCCAAAAGCCAAAGCCAAAGTTTCCGATTAAGGAGTCTTTAGACAACTTTTTAGGTGTACAAGCTATCAATTACAATGACCGGAATGCCAATCGAGCTCATAGACGTTTAGGCGGAATAAATTATTTACACAAAAGAATTGGCATTGAGGCTTAAATACTAAATAGATTTATTAGAGGAGCGTTAATTGTTAAATGAATAACGAGTTGCCGTTAGTCTCTATTATTGTTCCAGTTTATAAAGTTGAAAAATATCTGAATCAGTGTGTAGAGAGTATTATCAATCAGACTTATCAAAACTTGGAAATTATTCTAATAGATGATGGTTCGCCTGATAATTGTGGTCAATTAATTGACGATTGGGCTAAGAGAGATGAACGCATTGTTGCCTTGCACCAAAAGAACGGTGGTTTGTCAGCAGCCAGAAATACTGGATTAGATAACTGTCATGGTGAATGGCTGGCTTTTGTCGATAGTGATGACTATGTTGCTAAAGACTATATTGAGAAAATGCTAAAGGCTGCAATGAGGGATCACACAAATCTGGTTATTTCACATTACTATGAAGTTGATGAGATTTCTGGTGAGCAAATCAATATCAAGCATAATCCCGCCAAAGTTTATAATATTGATGAATTTTGGAAGCTATATTATTCCCCAGAAAAAAATTTTGTTCCTTTGGTAGTGGCTTGGGATAAGCTGTATGCACGAGAAATCTTCGAGGAGCGACGGTATGCAGTGGGGCTAGTTCATGAAGATGAAGAGATTATTTTTGATATCGTCAAAAATGCACGACGCATAAGTATTATATCTAATAGTCTGTACTACTACCGTGTTAATAGAAGTGGAAGTATTATGGCTGGTATCCATGCTAGTGATAAAATGAATCAAGTTATATTAGAAATAAAGAAGACAAGAACTTTGAAGTTGATGCATGATGAGATCTGGATTGGTGCGATAGGGGCAACTGATGATTTAATAATCGATGCAATCAATAGTAAAGCATTGTTTAATGATGCTAAGGCACGAGAATTTTATTCTGAAGTCATACCGATGGCCAAGAAAAACCAGAGAATTCTCTCTAAACATGGCTATAAATTGGGAGAAAAGCAGCGAGTATATCTGGCAATTCCTGGACTAATTTGTTTTTTGAAGCGGGTTAAGAACAATTTTAAAAAAATATACATCGCTAGGTAGAATCTTCAGGTATAGTCACGTTACTATTAGTGAGTGACTAGTAGTTTGGGTGAGCAAGAAAGTATTATATTGCTTTGTGCTCAATAACAAGATAGATAAGTACATTGCTTAGTATAAAAAATATTGCAGTGTAGAAATGAGAACGTTATTTTTATTATATTGCAGTGTAGAAATGAGAACGTTATTTTTATTATATTGCAGTGTAGAAATGAGAACGTTATTTTTATTATAAAAAAAGAGGAAAAATATTGAAGTTTGCGAATAGAGTAAAGCATGAAATTGTGCATACTATCAGTCAAAAGAAGTTGTTGAGAGATTACAAAAAAAGCAATACAAACTTTCTGCTACTTCAAATTCCTGAGCACGGAAACCTTGGTGATCAAGCTATCACGCTAGCAGAGGAAAGGTGGCTAGAACAGTTTAGCTTTAAATATTTTGAGGCGCCTGCTGAATTAACGGATGGAAAAGAAGAAACGTATGCTAAGGTTTCAACTCATCAAAAAATTTTAGTTCATGGAGGCGGTTTTTTGGGTTCTTTATGGCCCGTTGAAGAATATCGATTTAGACGAATCTTAAGAGCATTTAAGAATCAAAGGGTTATAGTCTTTCCCCAAACAATTACTTTTGACATGAAAACTGATCAAGGACGTAGCTTTTTTGAAGAATCAAGAAAGGTATACACGTCTCATCCCAATTTAACCATATTTTTACGGGAGACTAAGAGCTTAAATTTTATGCGAGAACATATGCCTACGGTTGATGTGAGATTAGTTCCAGACAGTGTAACGACACTAGATGTTCAAGATTACAATTTTGACAGGATGGGCATATTGTTTTGTTTGAGATCAGATAAAGAAAAAAATATAAGTGGTGAAGGCACAAACAATATTTATAAAGTAGTGTCTGAAAAATATCCTTCAGAGAAGATAGCTTTTACGGATACTGTTGTTCCTTATGAAATTAAAAAGGGACGTCGTCAAGAAGAAGTTGAAGCAAAATTTAAGGAATTCGCCCAAAGCAAATTGGTTATCACGGATCGGTTACATGGGATGGTATTTGCTGCATTGACTGGTACACCGTGTATTGCAATTGGCAATTCTAACGGAAAAGTTAAAGGCGTCTATCAATGGATTAAAGATAAGAACACGTATGTTAAATATGTAGACGATCTTAATGACTTTGGAAGTACTTTATCTCAATTAAATTTAGACAAAAAATACCGTTATGATAAATCTGATTGTATTCAAAACTTCCAGCCCGTAATTGAACTTTTATGCTAACTTCCCAGAGCAATCAAACTCAAGTCCTCTAAGAAAAGGACCTAAACCCGCAAAAATACTGTATTTT
>NZ_QOCY01000034.1:0-7415 GCF_024701915.1 Lactobacillus leichmannii
AGTCAGATCTTTCAGGTGCCCATTGACGATCCTCTCAGCTAGCAGAATAGTGAGGCGAAGCCAGTTGATATGTGGGTTCTGCATGAATCGATAGTAGGTGTTTTTGGAGAAGCCAGCAGTACACTTGCCGGACTTCTGTTGCATGTACATGCTTCTGTCTCGAAACACATTACTGAAGATGTATGAAAGGATCGACCAAAGCGGGATTCCTTTGGACTTGCGGAGCCCACATCTGCGGAGAAGCTCCATAACTTTGTAGTCCTTGAAGAACTTTTCAACAGAACGAGAAATTTTAGGTTTATTTTCAGTATCGAATGATGGTAAACTAGACATAGAGCAAGCCTTTCGTTTGATATTGATGATGTTGTAGTTGAATTATATCAAGCGAACAAAGGCCTTGTGCTTTTTATTGGCTAAACTATTGAATTTTCAAGGTACGAGCCCACGTTTGCAAGTGGGAAGTTTAAGTTAATTGATGTATATTTGACTTGTGCAGTCTATAGCTCAAAACTTTCGAGTTGTAAGCGCATGAATGATTGCACTGTCAGTGGCTAAAATTTCACTTGAGAGGAGGGTAAAAATGTGACGAAGATGACAGCTAAAGTGGTGAGAACTGGGCATTTGTTCGCGTTCTTATTGATTTTGATGAGTATGTTAACAGGCTTAGTGACAAGTGGCAGTTCAGTTGTGACAGCCGCTGCTAACATTCGCCCAACCTATCAAACCGATGCTAATGGTACCTATCCGACAAATTCGTGGCAGGTCACGGGACAACAAAATGTAATCAATCAACGTGGCGGGGATCAAGTTTCAGGGTGGGATAACAATACAAAATGGAATGGTGATGCGACTGATACCACGAACTCTTACCTGAAATTTGGTGACCCCAATAATCCTGATTATCAGATTCGAAAATATGCTAAAGAGACGAATACCCCCGGATTGTACGACGTTTATTTGAACGTCAAAGGCAATACACAGCAAAATGTCAAGCCTGTAGATATTGTCTTAGTTGTTGATATGTCTGGGTCAATGGAGTCAAACAGCAGAGGCACGAATCGAGCTGATGCTGTTCGTACTGGCGTTAAGAATTTCTTGACTTCTATTCAAAACGCCGGTCTAGGTGATTACGTCAATGTTGGCTTAATTGGGTTTTCTAGTCCCGGCTATATCGGTGGCAACTCGGGTTATATTAGTGTCGAATTAGGCAAATTAGGCAAAGCAGGTAATGCCGACCAGCAAAAAGCGATTAATAATGCATTGAGTCCAAAGTTTCAAGGGGGTACGTATACGCAGATTGGTTTGCGGCAAGGATCAGCCATGCTGAATGCGGACACCAGTGGCAATAAAAAAATGATGATTTTGTTAACTGATGGCGTGCCGACTTTTTCTGACAAGGTGAAAAATTCAGAGTGGATAAATGGCACATTGTATGGCACTAATTTTGGATCCAGCAGAGATGAACCAGGAAATACCGCAAGGCTTAGATGGCCATACACCGATAATTCAGGTAATCGTATATATGATACTTGGCCAGCAACATTGGGTGAGGCCAAGATAGCAAAGGATAGTGGTAATGAGGTGCACGCGTTAGGCATCCAACTGGCTGACGACGGCTACTACATGACGAAAGAAAAAATACGCAAAAACATGCAGCTTATTACCAGTTCACCGGATTTATACGAAGATGCTGATAGTGCCGATGCTGTTGAGGCTTATTTGAAAAATCAGGCAAAGGATATTATCAAAAAATTTAATACCGTCGCCGATGGCACGATCACAGACCCGATTGGTACGCAATTTCAATATGCGAACAACCAGGCGACCGTTACGAGTGTCGGCAAGCAAACTGTGCCAGCAAGTGAGTTGCCAAGTGCGGCGATCCAAGATGGTCAATTGACGGTGAATCACATGAACTTGGGTCGGGATCAGGAAGTTCAAATCCATTATCAAGAGAGGATTAACACCGAGTCTAATAATTTTGTCCCTGATAAATGGTATCAAATGAATGGTGAAACTACTCTAACCCCGAATGGTGATGATCCTAGCAATAAAGTAGATTTTGGTATTCCTTCCGCTAAGGCACCGGGGACAAAGTTAACTATCAATAAAGTATGGAATATGCTTCCAAATGATAATAAAATTCCTGATAGTATTGATTTTACAGTTAATCGAGGCAATACGACAGATAATAATGCTTGGACTCAGGCAACTGGTAGTTTGTCTAAAACTCAAAACTGGACAGGAACTTTTGACAAGTTAAGTCATAATAATTCGAATGTGTACCTACCTAAATTTAATAATCACGGGCAAGACTTTACTTATAATTTAAGCGAAGATAACGTTGCAGGGTTTTCTTCATCAATTAACCAAGTATTAAATAATTTTACAATAACAAATAATGAACTGGGATTAGCCGTACAAAAATTTGATTCAGGTGGTAATATTTTAACTGGTTCACAATTTACACTAGTCAAAGATACTGATAATTGGCAAGCAACCGATAGTTCATTTACCCCTGAATCAATCAATGGTAATGATAATCCCATTCCAATCAAGCCTGGTTATTATGAATTAAAGGAAAGTACCGCCCCAGTGGGTTATTCTTTGGATGCTTCAACCATTAAATTTCAAGTAACCGAAAATGGGCAATGGCTAGATCAGCAAGGAACTCCAATAAGAAATAATACATTACCTTCCAGTGATGGTTTCTATGTTAATAATCAAAATGGTAATGACATATTAACCTATGCTAAGCATGATAATATTAAGCCTTTTACTTTGACAGTTAATAAAATTGATAAAGTAACTAATCAGTCAGTTAAAGGTGCTGAATTTCAATTAACAAATTCTGATACTAATCAAACTATTCAACCTGATGAGTCTGGGGATACGGCTACTTTTACTTTTAATAATCTTCAGCCAGGTAACTATGTCCTCAGTGAAACTAAAGCTCCTACTGACTATGCCCCATTATCTAGTGGCATTAATTTTAGCATTGATAACACCGGTAAAGTTACTATACCAGATGGATATGATAGTAATTCTGAATTGACTGCTGGCAATAGTAATAATACTATAAGTTTAACCGTTCCTGATACTCCCACGTCAGGCCAATTACCAGCAACGGGTGGTCCGGGAATCACTATTATATTAGTTACTGGTTTGATAATAATGATCACTACCGCTGCGGGAATAATATTCATCTCCCGTCGTAGATGGGAGGTGTAGAAATGATGAAGAAATTAATGTTTGTAGTTATTACATTCTTAACTTTCCTTAGCATTTCGACAATTATCAAGCTCCCAGTTCAGGGAGCTAGCAATGTAAATAATGTTCAAATTGTTTTACATCATCGTATTAGTGAAGATGGTAATTTTGTTGAAGTAAATAACGATGGTAAAGAGCATTACTACAATGATGGAATGGTTGATGGTGCAAACACCACCTTTAGTGTTTATGATTTAACGACCAAATACACTGATTATTTAACACACAACCGCTCGCCTGAGAATTTATTTCAAAAAATTGGTGTGATGAGTCCTACTAAGATTCAAAAATTTATTATCGATAATAAACTGCATAAATTATTCAACGTCACTACAAACAATGCTGGGATTAGTACATTTGATGTTAATGGTAGCGATTATAAAGCTTATCTAATTGTACAGAATAATAACGATAATTCTGGAACGCAATCATTTGCGATGCCAATTGCTATTAGTTTTCCATTTGGGAACACTAACACTGGGAAACCAATGTCAGTTATTCACATTTATACAAAAGCTACTAATCTTAGAAGGGCACCCTACTTCTTTAAATATGGTAAAGACAGTTGTGGTAATAAATTTCCCTTAGGGGGAGCTAAATTTGTATTTTATCGTTTTGCAGATAATCATCGCAAAGAATATTTAGGTATAAATAATGATTGGGTAACTTCCTCAGATCCTAAAAATGATTATCGGATTTTAAAATTATCCTCACATAAAAGTGGCTTGGTATTATTACGAAAGTATGATCTCACACCAGGAACATATTACTTTAGTGAAGTTCAGTCAGCCAAAGGCTTTAAAATTTCTAGTTATGCTCGTCATATACCTGTTTGGATACCGGGATCTTTGACCAACTTAGGATTTAGTAGGGACATTATTGTTAATCATTCTCGGATTCCACCTTTATCTGCTTATCAAGTTCCTTTGGCTGTTTACTATAACCATGATTTACGAATTTATAATTGTCAAAGGAGATTCTCTTCTAACACCATAACAAATGGTAAAAGTGGAGGGAATGGAAGTCACAGTAAAAATGGTGGTTCTCAACCCGGTTACGTTGATAAAGGTGGTGGTAATTACAAGACAAATAATGCTAATCGCAAAGGAATAAAGGGATTATTGCCTCAAACGGGGGAGCAACAATTAAAATTTTTTTTACTGGGAATAGCATTGATATTATTGGGAATAATTATTTACGTATTTAATCATAGAAGAGGAGAAATAAATAATGAAAAGTAAATTAAAATCGTTAATTACAGGGTTAATTATGATCCTACCACTACTTTTGTTGTCATTTGCAACCCCACAAAAAGTATCCGCAGCAGACACTAATAATAGCGTTAAGGTCACTTTGCATAAGCGGGTATTTGACAGTGCTCAAGAAGCAAAGCAAAATACTGGTGAAATAATGAATGATTTTGGTGGCACTGGTTTAAATGGTGTTACCTTTAAAGCTTACAATGTAACTGATCATTATTTATCATTAAGAAAGAGCGGTGATTCTGCTCAAGATGCTGTCACTGCTATTCAATCTGATGCTAAAGATAGTGATAATCTGCCCTCATATGCAGGTAGTGCTATTGCTACAGAAACAACTGCTACTTCTAAGGGTGAAGATGGTATTGCAGCTTTTGATAATTTGAATCTTAAAGATAGTGATGGCAATTATCAAACCTATTTGTTTGTCGAAACCGATTCACCTACAGATGTTACTCAACAAGCTGCACCAATTGTTTTGACAATGCCGATTTATAAAACGTCTGACACATCAGCTATTAATCATGATATCCAAATTTATCCTAAGAATGTTAAGAGTACCCCAATTACTAAGGATCTAGATGAAGCTTCTAAGAAGGACTTAGCAGTTACATTACCTGATGGATCTACCATTTACAACGCTCAATATGGTAAAAGCTTCGGCTATAATATCACAGTTAATGTTCCTTGGAATATTAAGGATAAAGACACTTTCAATGTTGTTGATAAGCCAGATACAGGCATTGATATAGATGCAAGTACTGTATCTATAGATGGTTTAACCAAAAGTACTGATTATACAGTTAACAAAAAAGATAATGGGTATCAAGTTGTCTTTAAGACCACTTCAGCAGCTGTGCAAGCCTTAGCCGGAAAATCATTAACCATTACCTATAAAGCTACTTTGACCAATAATGCTACTCCTGATAAAGCGATCGGTAATACAGCTACACTAAGTATTGGTAACGGTACAAATATAACTTCTACCCCAGCCAATGGGCCAAGAATTTATACCGGTGGAGCTCAATTTGTTAAGAAAGATTCTCAAAGTAATAAGACCTTAGCAGGTGCTGAATTTCAATTAGTAAAAGTAGATAGTAATGGTAATATAGTTTCTTATGCTACGCAGGCATCTGATGGTTCCTATACTTGGAATGATTCTGCTACAGAAGCCACAACGTATACTTCAGATGCAAATGGTTTGGTGGCACTTAAGGGATTATCATATTCAGATAAGCTTGATTCTGGTGAAAGTTATGCCTTATTAGAAATTCAAGCCCCTGATGGTTATGCGAAATTGGATAGCCCAGTTAAATTTAGTATCACTCAAGGCTCTTTCGGCGATTCTAATAAGATCACAATCGATAACACTAAAGAAGGTCTTTTACCAAGTACCGGTGGTAAAGGAATTTATATCTTTTTAGCCATTGGTATTGTCATTATGATTGTTGCCTTTGGTGGTTACAAAGCAATTAAAAAACATGAAGAAATCTAATTATTATTTCTAGATCAAAGATGAGGGGACGCCAATAATTATTTGGCACTCCCTCATCTTTATTAATAAGCCAATATTAATAAAGGACACCGACTATATGAATCATAAAAAGGCATCTAATAATTGGCTAAAAATTATTATGGTAATTATTTTTACTGTTGGAGTGATTATCGCATTATATCCCTTCTATGTAGAAGCCATTAATAATTATATTGACCAACAACGTATTAACGAAGTAGATAAAACTAATAGTGAGCTGTCTGCTCAAAAAAGAAAAGCATTAGAAACTAGGAACCGAAGACTAGCTGAAAATGGTTTACACCCAGAAAATGATCCCTTTGCTGGTAGCAGCAAAAGAACTCAGGTTTCTCTCAAAAAGCATTTAATTGGCAGTATCAGTATTCCCAAGATAAAGGCAAATATGCCCCTTTTTGATACAACAAATGCGAAGACTTTGAATTATGGTGCTACAGTATTGCAAGGGACTTCATTTCCATTGGGAGGTAAAAACACGCATACGGTAATTGCTGCCCACCGTGGACTACCAAGTAGAAAACTATTTACAGATTTGAATTATGTTAAGAAGGGAAATATCTTTGTTCTAACAGTATACAAAAAGAAATTAGCTTATAAAGTTTATAAAATACAAGTTGTTAAGCCTAATCAGACATCAGTTTTAAAGATTATTTCTGGTAAAGATTTGGCTACCCTATTAACCTGCACCCCTTACATGATAAATTCACATCGTCTATTGGTAACTGGGTACCGCATTCCTTATACTCCTAAGATTGCAAAAGATGTAAACCATGCTAATAATGCAAATAATGCTAATCAGTTATTAATCTTAATAGCCATTATTTTATTATTATTAGCAATTCTAGGATATATAATTAAACTAATCCACCAAGGAATGTTAAGAAAGAACCGATTTAGTTTAATTTTTTATCGCTTAAGTCAACAAGGTGATGTTGTTAAAAATACTACCTATGCATTACAAACACGTGTATTACGAAGACCAATTTATCGAAACGGTAAAAAATTTATTGTCACAGCTGATGATGATGGCAAAGTTAACTTCAATAACTTGCCAGGAGGATTGTATCACGTTCAAGAAATTTTTCCTAATGATAAAATAGGGTGTACTGCTGGTATTAAAAAACTTCATCAGCAGACAGCTAAAATGTATTTAAAAGATAAAAATAGATCATTGTTCAAACTTTATCACGATGATTTATAATCATGAGGGAGATTAATTAGGATTTTAATGTATAACATGACTATTTCCCCGATTTAAAATTGAAGTGCAACACTTGATAACTAGTGTAGTGTCATGATGATATCTTAATAATGCTGACACGGATACTACGCATGCGGCTCTATATCAGCAGCTA
>NZ_QOCY01000035.1:0-13173 GCF_024701915.1 Lactobacillus leichmannii
GAAGTTGATGTCTTGACGAGGAGTTGGAACATTGGCTACCAGGGCAACCATTGGGGTCTTGTCGTACTTAGCGTCATACAAGCCGTTCATCAAGTGGATGGCACCAGGGCCAGCTGAACCCATGCAGACACCAAGCTTGCCGGTCAGCTTATATTCTGCTGAGGCAGCCAAGGCACCGGCTTCTTCGTGACGAACTTCGATGAACTTAATCTTGTCTTGCATTTCATAGATCGCGTTCATGGTTGAGTCGAATGACCCACCAGGGAAGCCGTAGAGGTGATCAATGCCCCACTTGTACATAACATCTAAAACGGCGTTTGCGCCCTTAATTTTTGCCATAAGTGAATCTCCTTACAATTAATTCCTTTAAAAGTTACTTACAGTAATAATTATAGACTCCCTGTAAGCGCTGTCAACATTGTGAAAAGATTAATTTTATCCAGCCTGGATATTGCCAGGACAATCTTCTGCTTTTCGCAAGCAAAAAATACTTCTATGAATATTAGGCAAAGTTTTATTAATGAAAGCATGCAAAAAGCGGATCGTCAGATCCGCCTTTTTTAAACTTCTTCAAATTCGATGATGATCTTGGTTGAGATGTAGGCTGGTGAAAATTCACCCCGGTTGTACTTCTCGACCTTCATGAAGCCGTCCTTGGATGAAAAGACGTATTCAGCCAGTTCTTCCAGGCTGGCAAACTGGTCAGTGTAGAAAGTCCCCTTTTCCGTAACCAGCTTCATCTTGCCGGCAAAAAGTTCCCGCCGCTTAGAGTAATTGTTGGTCCGGGTCCGGTTCTGGTTTTGGTAGCCGTTTCTCTGGTTGTTTCTGCGCTTGCCGTAATTGCCCCGGCCCCGCTTGTCGTCGTTAGTGCGCTTTCTAACAACAAATTGCTGGTCATTGGCCGGCTCATGGCTCTTTTCGGCTTTTTCCGCTGGCTTTGCTTCTTCCTTGACTTCTGACCCGCGGCCTGGCTTGTCAGCCTCCTCAGCCTTGTTTTCGGCTTCCTCGCTGTCATCAAAGGCAAAAGGCAATTCAACTTGCGGGTGTTCAGCCAACTTTTCCGTTGCCGGGCGCGGCGCCTTCTTGATAAAGCGCGGGCCAGCTGGCTTATCTTCTTCTTTGACTTCTTCTGCAGCAGACTTTTCTTCTTCTACTACTTCTTCTTTGACTTCTTCCTCTGCAGTAGTCTCTTCTTTGTTTTCATCCTCTACTTGGCTTGCTTGTTCTTGCTTTTCTTCCGTCTTTGCTGCTTCTACAACTTCTGCAGCTTCTGCTTTGCCTTCAACTTCGGTAGTCTTTTCTTCTGCTTGCGTGGTCTTTTCTTCTGCCTTTGCTTCTTCTGCTCCGAAATGGTCATTGATGTACTGGATGGCGCTCGGACCCCAGTATTTCTTGTTGTGGTTCTTTTTATCAACAAAGTCTGGCTTCAAGTCCTTGTGTTCCCGCAAAAAAATCCGCAGCTTCTTCTTGCCCAGGCCAGTAGTTTCCGCCAGGGCATTGATGTCCAGCAGGCCATTGTCGGTTGCCGGCGAAGCTGCCGACTTGGGTAGGACCTTGCCCAGTTCTTGGAAAATCTGCCCCACCGCTCGCTCATCATAAAATTTATTGCCGCTGGGATCAGTCAAGGTCGGTTTGAACTTGAACTTCATGTTGATCAGGTAGTAGACCTGCTGCTGGGAAATCTGTGCCAATTTTGCGATTTGATCCATTGAGTAGTATTGTTGTGCCATTTATCTGCTTTCCTCTTAACTTAAAGTGCTGCTTTTTACTAAAAAAATGATGATAATTCATTTTTAATTTTACGTCAAATTGGCATAAAATGCTTGATTTTTGCAATTATTCAACAAAAAAGCCGCTCCTTTCGGAGCGACTTATGGTCAAATCAATCTAATTACCATTCGTAGTCTTCAGTATCCTGCATCCCCAGACCAGTAGCCTTGTCCAGCAGAATTCTTTGTTCAAAGTGCGCTACGTTGAGCTTGGTTTCCTTAACCATGTCCGGGTTTACGGAAACGTAGTCAATCCCGCTCTTAACCAGGAATTCAGTGAAGTCTGGGTATTCTGAAGGTGCCTGCCCGCAGATAGATACGGTCTTGCCATCCTTGTGGGCGGTCTTGATCAAGTGGCGGATTGCCCGCTTAACAGCCAGGTTGCGTTCGTCGTAGAGGGCGGAAACGGCATCGTTGTTCCGGTCAGTCCCCATGATCAGCATGGTCAAGTCGTTTGACCCGATTGAGTAGCCGTCAACGTACTTGTTGAACTTGTCAGCCAAAATGATGTTGGATGGAATTTCCGCCATCATGAAGACCTTGAAGTCGCGGCTGCGCTCAAGCCCTTCATCAGCCATGATCTTGGTTACCTTTTCTGCTTCTTCAACAGTTCTGCAGAATGGGATCATGACATTCAGGTTCTTCAAGCCGAATTCGTTTCTAACCTTCTTGACTGCTTCCAGTTCCAGCTTGAAGGCTTCGATGTACTTCGGGTCGTAGTAGCGGCTTGCCCCGCGCCAGCCAAGCAGGTCAGCTGGTTCATGCGGTTCGTACTTGTCCCCGCCCTTCAAGTTCCGGTATTCGCTGGACTTGAAGTCAGAGAATCTCACGACAACAGGTCTTGGGTTCATGGCCCGGCAGACCTTGCTGATCCCGTTAGCCAGTTCGTTGACAACCCGTTCTGGGTGGCCGGTTTCGATCAAATAAAGCGGGTGCTGATGGATGTAAGTGGTCCAGAGGAATTCTTCCCGCATCAAACCGATACCATCAGCTGGCAAAGTTGAGTACTTTTCAGCCAGGTCCGGGTCACCCAGGTTCATCATGACTCTGGTTGCCGTTGGCGGGAAGTATTCAGCTGCAGCCATTGGGGCAGTCTCAGCCTTCTTTGGCTTAACGACTTCGTCAGCCACCCCTTGGTAGACAACCCCGTTCTTTGCGTCAACCGTTACTTCCTGGCCGGTCTTCAGCAATCTGGTTGCAAAGGTCCCCCGGCTGGCAGTACCAACGATACATGGGATCTGCATTTCCCGGGAAACGATAGCGGCGTGGCAGGTCATCCCACCGTTGTTGGTAACAATAGCGGCCGCCTTCTTCATGGCTGGGACCCAGTCTGGTGAAGTCATCAAGGTAACCAGGATTTCGCCTTCCTTGAAGTCACCGATGTCCTTCGGGTCGTCAATTACGTGCACGATACCTGAAGCTACACCAGGGCTGGCTGGCAGACCCTTGACCAAAACCTTGTTGGAGCTTGGAGCCTTAGCGTCAGTTGCTTCCTTGGCGCCGCCCTCCTTCTTTCTTTGTGACCAAACAGTTTCTGGCCGGGCTTGAACGAGCCAGAGCTTGTCGTCTTGGTCTCTGGACCATTCCATGTCCATGTAGCAGCCATAGTGCTTTTCAATTTGTTTAGCGTAGCCGGCAAGTTCAATAACTTCTTCATCAGTCAAACATGGACTCTTGGCCATGTCTTCTGGGACGTCTCTTTGTTCAACCCCGCCGCCTGGCAGACGGATCAATTCAATGTTCTTGTTGTTGATGGTCTTGCTTACGATCTGCATGCTTTCCTTGTCAACTTCGAAGTTGTCCGGGGTAACCGTCCCTTGGACGATGTATTCACCCAAGCCCCATGAACCTTCGATCATAACCTTGGTATCATCACCGTTGGCAACGTTGACCGTGAACATAACCCCGGCTGACTTGGAGAAGGCCATCATTTGGACAGCGGCTGACAGAGCCACCTTCTCTTGCGGGAACTTCTGCTTGATCCGGTAGTAGGTTGCCCGGTCAGTAAACAGGGAAGCGTAGCAGTCTTGGACCTTGCGGATAACGTCCTTGCGGCCTCTAACGTTAAGGTAAGTGTCTTGTTCCCCGGCGAATGAAGCGTCTGGCAGGTCTTCAGCCGTAGCACTTGAACGTACGGCAACGTATGGTTCGTTTTGTCCGGTCATCTTGGCCAGTTCGTCATATGAGTTGCCGATGTCTTCGGCTAAGTCTTCCGGCATTGGTGCCTCGCGCATGATCTTTCTGATCTGGCTGCAGACCCGGTGCAGTTCTTCTGAGTCTTCCGGGTCCTTCAAAGTTGCCAGCAAGGCATTTACCTTCTCGTTCAAGCCATTGACTTCCATGAAGTGCCGGTAGCCGTGTGCGGTCGTTGCGAAACCATAAGGCACTGGCACGTCAGTACCTGAAGTCAATTCACCCAATGATGCTGATTTGCCCCCAACCAAGGCCACGTCAGCGCGGCGCAGTTGGTTAAACCAAAGAACGTATGCATTTTTGCGTTCTTCTTCAGTCAATTCCTTCTTGTCGTTAATTTCCATTGTTTTTACCTCATATCACTCGGCTTGTAAGCCTTTTCACTATTGATTATTGTCCTTTTGTGATAAAATGTCAACATTTTCTTACAAGCTTTTTTGGAGGGATTTGCTGTAACCGTTTCCTTTGTTAAAATAACAGTATTTTAAAAAGTCTTTTTTGTTAAAAGTCCGGCAACTATTGAATTGCTTTTATTCACAAGCTAAAAAATACTTTTATCAAAAAACTGCTTCGTCCCTTACCGGACTGATGTGACCCCAAAAGAGGCGCAAAAAAAGATCCTCCAAATGGAGGATCCTTAACTGGCTCTATTCTATTATCTGAACTTTTGCATGATCCGGGTCACCCGGCTGCCCAAAATGTTTTCAGCCAGGCCGGTCTTAAGACTCAAGACCCCGTAAACAAGCACGCCGACAGCTACCGCCAAGCCGCTGAGTAGCATGGCTGACAAGCGCCGGTAAGGGCTGAGGAAGAGGCCGCCCAGCTTAACGGCAGCAAAGACCGCCGCGAACATCACTATGGAGAAGCTGGCAATCCCGATAAAGCGCCGCATGATCCGGTCAGCCTGCCAGCGGTATTTCATGCTAAGGTGCTTGAGGGACATGGCGATGACCGCCAAAAGGCCAAGGTTGGTCGCCAAAAGCGGACCATAGACCTTGAAAAGGCGGATCATCGGATACTGGACGATCGCTTTGATGACCAAACCAAAGATCAAGTAGCGGATGGCATACATGTTCTCGTCCAGACCCTGCAAGATGGCCATGAGGACCGTAAACATCCCCAAGCTGATGGCCGTAAAGGAGGACAGGTACAAGACATGGGCCCCCAGCCGGTCATAGCCGTAGAAAATGGTGTACAAGGGGTCTGAGATCGCGGCCATCCCCAGCGAAGCCGGCAATAAGACGAACAAGGAAAGTTCCAAGGTATTGCCGATCTGCCGGGAAATATCCCGGTAGTCCCTTCTGGCGTGGGCCCCTGACAAGAGCGGAATAGCCGTAACTGCCATGGCCGTTGACAGGGAGACCACGATCATGATCAGCTTGTTGGCGTTCAAACCGAACAAGGCATACCAAATTTCGATCGCGTCATAAGGCACGTGCATGAAGCTGGCGATCATCGGGTGGAAGGTATACTGGTCCACCAGCTGAAAGATGTTGATCCCGGAGTCAATGATGATGAAGGGGATCGACTGCTGGATGATTTCAAAGAGCAGGCTGTTGGTTGAAACCTGCACCTGGTTGTTGGACTGGGCAATCAAAGGATCAACCGTCCGCTTCTGCCTAAGGTAAAAAATTACCAGCAGGCCAATACCGAACACGGCCCCGATCGCGGCGGCCAGGTTGGACTGGGTTACCGCGTCGACATAGTTGCCGTGCTGGACCCGCATGATCACATAAGCCGTCAAAAGCATCCAGATCACCCGGGCCAGCTGTTCCACGAACTGGGACATGGCACTGGGCATCATGTCGTTGAAGCCCTGGAAATAGCCCCGCAGGATGCTCAAGATCGGAATGATCAAAACGGCCAAAGCCAGGCTCCGGATCACCGGTACTTCCTGGGGGTTAAAGCCAGTCAGCGGCAATGCCAAAAAGTACATGCAGGCCGCTGAGATAATCCCGAAGACCCCCATTAAGGCCAGGCCGTGCCTGAAGAGCTTGCGGCCGACCCCGTACTCATTCAGGGCATTGTACTTGGCGATCTGCTTGGCGATCGCCCCTGGAATGCCCGCGGTGGAGATGATAATGAACAGGCTATAGATGTTGTAGCTCTTCGCCGTCAGAGAGTTGGCCAAGTTGCCATACTTTCCCATCCAGGCATACCAAGGGATAATATAGATCGCCCCGAGAATCCGCGACAGGATCGAGCCGATAGTCATCCAGGCCGAGCCCTTTAACAACTGGGCCTGGGAGTTGGTCTGTGATTTGTTCTTTGCCATAAAACTTCCCTAATCTTTATACTTCAACCTACTATCATATTCCTGATCCGGTTTGAAATATACCATAAATTGATTTTTTAGGAAAATTTTAGATTTATTTGGCAACAATGTTCACGATCTTGTTTGGCACGACAATGACCTTCTTGATCTCCTTGCCTTCCAAAAATTCCTTTACGTGCGGCAGAGCGGTTGCGGCAGCTTGGGCTTCTTCTCTGCTTGCGTCCTTGGCGATTTGGAAGTTGCCCCGCTTCTTGCCGTTGACCGTAACCGCCATTTCAACCGTGCTTTCAACCAGCTTGCTTGCGTCGTAAGTTGGCCAGGCAGCAAACTGCACGCTTTCGTCGTGGCCGAAGACATGCCAGATTTCTTCCATCATGTGCGGAGCAACCGGAGCCATCAGCTTCACGAAGCCTTCAGCGTATTCCCGCGGAATCTTGTCGACCTTTTGGCAGGCGTTCATGAAGACCATCATTTGGGAAATAGCCGTGTTGAAGCGCAGTTCTTCAAAGTGTTCCGTAACAGTCTTGACCGTTTCATTGTAGATCTTGTCCAGCTTGCCGTCGTTTTTGTCAGTGATCTTTTCAGATGGGATCGGATCCAGGTCTAAGTCATTGACAAAAGTCCGCCATACCCGGTCAAGGAACTTCTTAACACCGGAAGGACCGTTGTCATCCCAGTCAATAGACGCGTTCAAAGGCCCCATGAACATTTCGTAAGTCCGCAGGCTGTCGGCACCGTATTCGTCAATGACGTCGTCTGGGTTAACCACGTTGCCCCGGGACTTGGACATCTTTTCATGGTTCTTCAAGATCAAGCCCTGGTTGTAGAGCTTTTGGAACGGTTCCTTGGTTGGAACGACGCCCAAGTCGTAAAGAACCTTGTGCCAGAATCTAGCGTAAAGCAGGTGCAGGGTCGCGTGTTCTGCCCCGCCGATGTAAAGGTCAACTGGCATCCACTTCTTCAAGAGTTCCGGGTCAGCCAGGGCCTTGTCGTTGTGCGGGTCAATGTAGCGTAGGAAGTACCAGCTTGAACCAGCCCATTGCGGCATGGTGTTGGTTTCCCGCTTGCCCTTCCGGCCGTTTTCGTCAACAACGTTGACCCAGTCAGTCAAGTTGGCCAGCGGGCTTTCCGGAGTGCCGGACGGCTTGATGTTGCTTTCCTTAGGCAGGCGCAGCGGCAGTTCGTCTTCTGGCACCAAAGTGGTTTCCCCGTCTTCCCAGTGGATGACCGGGATTGGTTCACCCCAGTAGCGCTGACGGGAGAAGTTCCAGTCCCGCATCTTGTAGTTGACCTTCTTTTCGCCGACGCCCTTTTCAGTCAGCCAGTCAACCATCTTGGCCTTGGCTTCTTCATTGTGCAGGCCGTTCAAAAAGTCTGAGTTGACGTGGACCCCGTCACCGACAAAGGCTTCCTTGCTGATGTCGCCGCCTTCAACGACTTCCTTGATTGGCAGGTTGAACTTAGTGGCAAAAGCGTAGTCTCTTTCGTCATGGGCTGGAACGGCCATAACTGCCCCGGTCCCGTAAGTTGCCAAAACGTAGTCAGAAATCCAGACTGGCACTTCTTCCCCGTTAACCGGGTTGATAGCGTAAGCACCAGTGAAGACCCCGGTCTTGTCCTTGTTCAAGTCAGTTCTTTCCAGGTCAGACTTGGATTCAATGGACTTGATGTAGGCGTCAACGGCTTCCTTTTGCTCTGGACTGGTGATTTCCTTAACCAGTTCGTTTTCCGGGGCCAAAACCGTGTATGAGCAGCCAAAGAGGGTGTCCGGCCGGGTAGTGAAGACGGCAAAGCTCTTGTCTGAGTCCTTGATCTTGAAGGTTACCTGGGCCCCGACTGAGCGTCCGATCCAGTTTCTTTGCATTTCCTTGATCGGTTCTGGCCAGTCCAAGTCGTCCAGGTCGTCCAGCAAACGGTCAGCATAAGCAGTGATCTTCAGCATCCATTGCCGCATCTTGCGCCGGTAAACCGGGTAGCCGCCCCGTTCAGTCTTGCCGTCGATAACTTCTTCGTTAGCGACAACCGTGCCCAGGTCTGGTGACCAGTTAACCGGTACTTCAGCTTCATAGGCCAGGCCCATCTTGTACATTTGTTCAAAAATCCACTGGGTCCACTTGTAGTAGTTCGGGTCAGTAGTCTTGATTTCCCGGTCCCAGTCATAGGAGAAGCCCAAAGCTTGCAGCTGCTTCTTGAAGTGGGCAATGTTTTTGTCGGTGAAAGTTGCCGGGTCGTTACCAGTTTGCAGAGCGTATTGTTCTGCCGGCAGACCGAAGGCATCCCAGCCCATTGGGTGCAAAACATTGTAGCCTTGGGCCCGCTTCATTCTGGCCATGATGTCAGTAGCGGTGTAGCCTTCCGGGTGACCAACGTGCAGGCCCTTGCCAGATGGGTAAGGGAACATGTCAAGAACGTAGTACTTTGGCTTTTCCGGGTCAGTCCCGGTCTTAAAAGTCTTGTTTTCCAGCCAGTACTTTTGCCACTTCTTTTCGACAACTTTATGGTTGTACATCTGATAAATCCTTTCTTAAAAACAAAAAATGCCCTATGTTCAAACATAGGACGAATTGTTTCGCGGTACCACCTAAGTTCCACGCTTTCGTGTGACACTCAAATGTTTCTTAAAGCGAAACAACACTTTGGCATTGTCCGGGTGAGTTCAAAATTCCTCTTTCAAGCCTCGCAGCCACCGGCTCTTCTCTGAAGAAAGAAAAATTTCTACTAGTCCCTGCCCTTTATTATTTTCTCGATAACGATTATACTTTACCACATGGCTAAAATTTTTCAAGGGAGAAAAATTAAAAACAATTGAATATGAAAGGAAATAAAGTTAATTATCAGCCGCTTTTAATTTTTTGCGGTGCCTTCAGCCTCTTTTTTGCTTTTTGGGTTTACCTGATTGCCAGCAAGAATCCCTTTATCAAGACTTTTGATACGGTAGTCTACAATGCAATCAGAAACAACAATCCGGTCGAAAGGCAACTGGCCTTTTACTGGACCCAGCTGGGCAATACCTTGACGATCACAGTCTTTACCGTGGTCCTGGTTCTTTTCCTGGTCTACCAGCGAAACTATATCCACGCAGTTTTTGCCAGTTTAACCATGATCGCGGCAAACGCCTGCAACTCAATTATCAAAAATATCATCCAGCGCCAGAGGCCCCGGATGGACAAGGCGGTTCAAGCCGATGGCTTCTCCTTCCCGTCCGGCCACTCGGTCGGTTCCATGACCCTGGCCCTGGTCTTGATCGCCTTGATCGTCGTCTTGGTGAAAAAGAAGCCAGTCAAGACCTGGTTGATCGTCTTCTGCGTCTTCTTCACCCTGTCGATTGGCTTTACCAGAATGTACCTGCACGTCCACTGGCCAAGCGACGTCTTAGGGGGCTGGTGCGAGGGCCTGGCCTTCAGTTCATTGGCTAGCTGGCTCTTTTTCAAGGCCTTGGACAAAAAGAATAAACTAAATTCTTAATAAAAAATCTGCTCACATGCCGTGAGCAGATTTTTGTTTGCGTTCATATTTTAACTAATCCTTCTTTTGCCGGTAGATATGGTTGAAGGCCAAGGACAAAAGCAAGGCAATCAGAGAAACGATGTAGATCCCCCGCATGGATGAATGCAGGATCTCCCGCAGAGGGGCCAAAACGGCCGGATCCAGGCTTTTAGCCTGGACTGGGGAGACAATCTTGTTCATCATCTCGCTGGTCAAGGAAGGCTGCTTTTTGAGCCCACTGGCCACGACCACGTTGAAGGTCATCCCGTAGAAGACCATCATGACAGTTTGACCCAAGTACTTCATCAGAGTGTTAAAGGAAGTTGCCACCCCTACCTGGCTCTTGTCAACCACCATCTGGGCCCTGACCTGGCTGGCCGTGGCAATACTGCCGAAGCCGATCCCGTTGAAGACGGCGATCAGGCAGAAGACCCAAAATGGCGTGTAGGTCGGAATCAGGATGAAGGCCAGGTCTGCCCCAATTAAGAGCAAAAGTGACGCGTCAAAGTACTTCTGCGTCCCCCACCGGCCCATAAGGTCACCGGCTAAAAAGGACCCGCAGACCCACAAAAGGGAGCTTGGCGTAATGGCGAAGCCGGCGATTGAAGCACTGACCCCGTTGATCCCCTGCAGCCAGGTCGGGATGTAGAATTCAAAGCCGATCACGACCCCGGAAACCAAGAGCTGCAAGATGTTGACCGCCAAAAATTCCTTGTCTTTTAAGATGCTGAAAGGAATAATCGGGTCAGCGGCTGTTTTTTCCACCTTGGTAAAGGCCCAGAGGCTGACCAGCATAATTGCTGCTAAAAGCAGCAGAGTCCAGTTAAATCCTTTTTCCAGCCCCTGCAAAAGCAGCATTAGGGATAAAAGGAAGATAACCAGGCTAAAGCTGCCCTTGAGGTCGATCCGTAATTTATTTTTAGCAAAATCTTCATGCAGGTAAAAGGCAACCAGCAAAAAGGCGAGCAAGCCGATCGGCACATTGATCATAAAGACCCAGTGCCAGGACAGCTTTTGGACGATAAAACCGCCCAAAAGCGGGGCGATAACCGAAGCCAGGCCCCAGAAGCCCGAAGTCAGGCCCAGCATTTTAGCCCGCTTGTCAATATCATACATGTCCGCTAAAACCGTCACCCCGGCTGTCTGGATAGCCCCTGAACCAAGCCCCTGCAAGACCCGGAAGGTGATCAATTCCACCATCGAGTGCGAGAAGCCGCAGAGGGCTGACCCGATCACGAAGAGTCCAATGCCAAATAAAAAAACTGGCTTGCGTCCTACGCTATCAGCCAGTTTCCCATAAATCGGCGTTGAGACTGCCGTCATCAGCAGAAAGACAGACACCACCCAGCTCATGATTGCCAGCCCGTCCAAATCGGCGATAATGGTTGGCATCGCGGTCGACACAATCGTGCCTTCGATCGCGGACATAAAAGTGGTGATAAAGACAGCGAGCGTGACCATTTTCACGTTTGTTTTCTTCATTCTTTTCTCCAACGAAATTTATGTTACGTTAATGTCTTACGTGCATTCAATTGTAAAAAATATTACTTGCGGCCATTAACAAAAGCCTGGAGGGCTTCCGCCTTGTCGGTCTTTTCCCAAGGCAGGTCGACGTCAGTGCGGCCAAAGTGGCCATATGCAGCCGTCTGCTTGTAGATTGGCCGGCGCAGGTCCAGCATCTTGATGATCCCGGCTGGGCGCAAGTCAAAATTGGCCCGGACAGCTTCAGTCAAAAGCTGGTCGCTCACCTTGCCGGTCCCGGCAGTATCAATCATGATGGAAACCGGGTGGGCCACCCCGATGGCGTAAGCCAGCTGGACTTCACAGCGGTCAGCCAGGCCAGCGGCGACAATGTTCTTAGCCACGTAGCGGGCAGCGTATGAGGCGCTTCGGTCGACCTTGGTGGCGTCCTTGCCGCTGAAGGCACCGCCGCCGTGGCGGGCATAGCCGCCGTAAGTATCGACGATGATCTTGCGGCCAGTCAGACCGGCGTCCCCCTTCGGCCCCCCGATAACGAAGCGGCCGGACGGGTTAATCAGGTACTTGGTCTCGTCATCCAAGAACTTGTCTGGAATGACTTCCTTGATCACGTCGTGGACCATGGCCACCCGGATCTCTTCATTAGTCACGTCAGGGCTGGTTTGGGTTGAAATAACGACCGTGTCCACCCGCTTAGGCTTGCCGGCGTCATCGTATTCCACCGTGACCTGGGCCTTGGCATCTGGCCGCAGCCAGGGGAAGGTCCCCTCTTTTCTCAGCTGGGCCACTTTGCGCATCAAGCGGTGGGCCAGGGAAACCGGCAAAGGCATCAGTTCCGGCGTTTCGTTGATGGCGAAACCAAACATGAGCCCCTGGTCACCAGCCCCGATCTGGTCGAGTTCATCGCTGTCGTCTTCTCCCCGGACTTCCAGGGCTTCATCAACCCCGCCGGCGATGTCAGGCGACTGCTTGTCCAGCGCTACTAAAACGGCGCAGTTGTCGGCGTCAAAGCCCAGGTCTGGGTCATTGTAGCCGATCTCGCGGATCGTCTTGCGCGCGACCTGCTGGTAGTCAACATTAGCCGTAGTCGAGATTTCCCCGAAGAGCAAGACCAAACCTGTGGTTACAGAAGTCTCACAGGCCACGTGGGCTTGCGGATCCTGGGCGAGTACCGCGTCCAGAATGGCATCGGAGATCTGGTCAGCGACCTTGTCCGGGTGTCCTTCTGAAACTGATTCTGACGTAAATAAGTGCTTTTCCATCTATGTGTGTCCCCCTATAGACTAGCTACACGGTTACAAGGCATCTTCACCAATTTGGTGAATCCTATCAGGACTTGTAACAAATAACATTTTAACCATGTTCAGTTTTTTGTAAAAAAAAAGGTTACCGTCCGGTAACCTTCTGAACAATGGAGGATACAGGGCTCGAACCTGTGACCCTCTGCTTGTAAGGCAGATGCTCTCCCAGCTGAGCTAATCCTCCATATGACCCGTACGGGATTTGAACCCATGTTACCGCCGTGAAAGGGCGGTGTCTTAACCACTTGACCAACGGGCCTTTTCATAAGCACGTTTACTAGTATACAGCAATTCCCGGTCAATGCAAGCTTTTTTCGGGAAAAAGTTTTCAGAAAAAATAGAAAAGATTAAAGAATAGACAAAAGAGGAGAGAAATAAAAATCGAAAACAAAAACCACGACTTGGTCGTGGTTTGCTTATAGCGGCGGGGGGGATCGAACCCTCGACCTCCCGGGTATGAACCGGACGCTCTAGCCAGCTGAGCTACACCGCCATAAAACGGAGTGTGAGGGATTTGAACCCTCGATACAGGTATTTACCCGTATACATGATTTCCAATCATGCTCCTTCAGCCGCTCGGACAACACTCCATATTATACTCCGCCTGTCAGACTCGAACTGACGACATCCTGATTAACAGTCAAGCGCTCTACCAACTGAGCTAAGGCGG
>NZ_QOCY01000036.1:0-41407 GCF_024701915.1 Lactobacillus leichmannii
GAAGTTGATGTCTTGACGAGGAGTTGGAACATTGGCTACCAGGGCAACCATTGGGGTCTTGTCGTACTTAGCGTCGTACAAGCCGTTCATCAAGTGGATGGCACCAGGGCCAGCTGAACCCATGCAGACACCAAGCTTACCAGTAAGCTTGTATTCTGCTGAGGCAGCCAAGGCACCGGCTTCTTCGTGACGAACTTCGATGAACTTAATCTTGTCTTGCATTTCATAGATCGCGTTCATGGTTGAGTCGAATGACCCGCCAGGGAAGCCGTAGAGGTGATCAATGCCCCACTTGTACATAACATCTAAAACGGCGTTTGCGCCCTTAATTTTTGCCATAAGTGAATCTCCTTAAAAATTATTACTTACAGCCCTTTATTAAACCACATTTTTTCACTTTTGCAAGTGCTATCAAAAGCCGCTATATCAAGGATAGTCGCGTTTTTAAGCTAGTTAATTCACAAACTTGCTTTTTCTGGATAAAAATTTTGTGCTATCTTCCCTTTCTTTATTGTGAAAAAGTAGCTAACTTCTGGAGAATATTTTTCGGTGAAGTTTTTATTAATTTTTGAAAAAGTATAAAAGCTATCGATTATTTAAAAAGCAGGCCAGGATCTCTGGTCTGCCTTCTAAAATTATTGGTCTTTACTTCTGAACCTTGGCGTATTTGCCATTTTGTATGTAGACGCTCAAGATGGCCAAGTCAGCCGGGTTGACCCCGGAGATTCTTTCCGCCTGAGCCAGGGTTTCCGGCCGGATCTTGGCGAACTTCTCCCGGGCTTCTGTAGCCAGGCCCTCGATCTGGTCATAGTCGATGTCCTTCGGGATCTTCTTGGCTTCCTGCCGGCGCAGGCGGGCCACTTGAATCTCCTGCTTCTTGATGTAGCCGGCATACTTGATGTCGATTTCCACCTGTTCCTTGACATAGCGGTCCCCGGCCAGCTTCTGCCCAGTCAGACGTTCAACGTCTTCAACCGTCACCCTTGGCCGTCTGAGGAAGACGTCTGCCTTGACCCCGCCGTTTAAGTCAGTTTGGCCTAAACCTGCCAGGTATTCGTTGACGGCAATGGTCGGGTGAACGGTGATTTCGCGCAGCCGGTCCAGGTCTTCCTGGATCAGTTCCTTCTTGACCAAAAATTCAGCATAGCGATCATCGTCAATCAAGCCCAGGTCATGCCCCTTTTCCGTCAAGCGGAGGTCGGCATTGTCGTGGCGGAGAAGCAGGCGGTATTCAGCCCGGCTGGTCAAGAGCCGGTAAGGTTCTTCCGTCCCCTTAGTTACCAGGTCATCGATCAAAACCCCGATATAAGCTTCGTCCCGGCCCAGGGTGAAGGCTGGCTTGCCTTCCGCGCTCAAGGCCGCGTTGATCCCGGCAATCAGGCCCTGGCCGGCGGCTTCTTCATAGCCGGAAGTCCCGTTCATCTGCCCTGCCATATACAGGTGCTTGATCCGCTTGGTTTCCAGGGTGTGGGTTAACTGCCAGGGGTCAACCACGTCGTATTCAATGGCGTAGCCCGGCCGCATCATTTCAACCTTTTCCAGGCCAGCGACCGTGTGCAGCATTTCCAGCTGCACTTCTTCCGGCATGGAGGTTGAAAAGTCCCCGACATAGATTTCTTCCGTCTTCCGCCCTTCCGGTTCTAGGAAGATCTGGTGCCGGTCCTTGTCCGCGAAACGGACGACCTTGGTTTCAATTGACGGGCAGTAGCGCGGCCCTACCCCGACGATGTCACCGGAGAACATTGGTGACCGGTCCAGGTTTTCATTGATGATTTCGTGGGTCTTCGGGTTGGTGTAGGTCATCCAGCAGGAAGTCTGGTCGGTTAGGTAGTCTTCATCCCTGCTGGTAAAGGAGAAGTGGCGGGGCTCCTTGTCGCCCGGCTCTTCTTCGGTCTTGGAATAGTCGATGGTGTGCCGGTTGACCCGGGGCGGCGTCCCGGTCTTAAAGCGGCGCAGCTTGAAGCCCAGTCTCTCCAGGCTTTCAGACAGCTTAATGGCTGGAATCGTGTTGTTCGGACCGGATGAGTAGTTCAGTTCCCCGATAAAAATCCGCCCTCTGGCCGCGGTCCCCGTCGTCAAGACCACGCTCTTGGCCCGGTAGCGGGCCCCGGTGTTGGTCACTACGCCCCGGCATTCCCCGTCTTCAACGATCAAGTCGTCAACGACCGCCTGGCGCAGGGTCAGATTAGGGGTGTTTTCGATGGTCCGCTTCATCTCTTCGTGGTAGTCCCACTTGTCAGCCTGGGCTCTTAATGCCCGGACAGCCGGCCCCTTGCCCGTGTTCAGCATCCGCATCTGGATGTAGGTCTTGTCGATGTTCTTGCCCATCTCCCCGCCTAAAGCGTCGATTTCTCTGACCACGGTCCCCTTGGCCGGGCCGCCGACTGAGGGGTTGCAGGGCATAAAGGCCACCATGTCCAGGCCGATGGTGAGCAGCAGGGTCTTCTCCCCCATCCGGGCACTGGCCAGGGCTGCTTCACAGCCGGCATGGCCGGCGCCGACTACGATCACGTCATATTCGTTTGAAACATAAGTCTTCATTTTTTTCGTCTTCCTTGCCTTCCTCGCTATTTCCCTAAGCAGAACTGACTAAAGAGGTCATTGATCAATTCATCCGGAGCGCTGTCACCAGTGATTTCCCCCAGGCTTTCCCAGGCCCCGGTAAAGTCTATCTGAACCAGGTCAACCGGCATCCCTGCCTCAAGCCCGCTGGCCACGTCGGCCAATTGCTGCTTGGCCTTGGCCAAAAGGCCCGCCTGCCGCTGGTTGGTCACCAGGACCTGGTCGTTGGAGTTTTCGATCCCCTTGAAGAAGAGCTTCTTGATCAAGGCTTCCAATTCGTCCAGGTTTTCCTTCATCATGATCGAGGTGCTGATCACTTCACTGCCGCTTTCTTTAGCAATCTCAGCCGCGGTCAGCTTCTGGCCCAGGTCCGTTTTGTTCAGCACGATTATCCGCTTTTTGCCGGCGGTCAGTTCCAAAAGCCGCCGGTCTTCTTCCGTCAATTCCTGGCTGCCGTCCAGCAAAAGCAGGATCAAGTCCGCCTGGGCAATGGCCTTCTTCGACCGCTCGACCCCGATTTTTTCCACCTGATCCTCGGTATGGTGAATCCCAGCCGTGTCAATCAACTCCAAGGGCACCCCCTTGACAGACACGAACTCTTCCAGGGTGTCCCGGGTGGTCCCGGCCACGTCCGTCACGATCGCTTTGTCGCTTTGGGTCAGGTAGTTCAAAAGGGAGGACTTGCCCACGTTAGGCCGGCCAACAATCGCTGTCTTCAAGCCGTTTCTGAGGATCTGCCCCTCCTGGGCTGTCTCCAGCAGGCGGTCAATCTTGCCGCTGACGGCTTCCGCGCAAGCCAGCATCTTCTGGGCCGTCACTTCTTCTTCATCGTATTCCGGGTAGTCGATGTTGACTTCGACATTAGCCAAAACATCCAGGATTTCCTGGCGCAGGGCCCGGATTTCCGTCAAAAGGCCGCCGGAAAGCTGCTTGACCGCCACCTGCCGGGCCTTGTCAGTCTTGGCCCGGATGATGTCCATCACGCTTTCAGCCTGGGTTAGGTCGATCCGCCCGTTGACGAAGGCCCGCTTGGTAAATTCGCCCGGGTCAGCCATTCTGGCCCCGTTGGCCAAGAGCAGCTGCAGGATGTCATTGGTGACCACGATCCCCCCGTGGCAGTTGATTTCCACGATGTCTTCCTTGGTAAAAGTCTTCGGCGCCAGCATGACGGAAGCCATGACCTCGTCGATCACCTGCCCGGTCGCCGGGTCCACGATGTGGCCGTAGTTAATCGTGTGGCTGGGAACCTTTTCCAGGTCCTTGCCCTTAAACAAGCGGTTGACAATGGCGACCGCATCTTCCCCGGAGACGCGGACGATGGAGATCCCGCCTTCTCCCAGCGGCGTTGAGATCGCCGCGATCGTATCAAATTCCGTTAAACGTTGAACCATCTCGTTACCTCGTTTTTTTCCAATAAAAAAAGCGCAATTTCCACCATGAAAAATGATGGATAAAGCACTTTCACTACTTTATCTAAAAAACTTTAGATGAATATTCAATTATTTCCGCTTGATCCGCTTATAAGCCCGCCGCATCTTGCGCTGGCGCTCGCGTTCAGCTTCTTCCTTGGCTTCCTGCTCCTTGCGGTACTTGAATGGGTTCTGCAGGACCAGGGTCTGGCCAACCTGGAAGAGGTTGGAGATCACCCAGTAAAGGGAGATCGCGGACTGGAAGACGATGGCCCAGATCCCGACCATGATGGCCATGACATAGCTCATCATTTTAGTCATCGTGGTCTGGGAAGACTTAGGCACCGACAAAGTCGCGATGTATGAGGACAGGAAGGTAAATACCGTTGCCAAAATCGGCAGGATGTAGTATGGGTCTGGCTTGCCCAGGTCCATCCACAAGAATTTACCATTCTGCATCTCTGGCGTCCGCCAGATGGCCTGGTACAGGGCCCACATAACCGGCAACTGGATCACCATCGGCAGGCAGCCGGCGTAAGGATTGACGCCCGCTTCCTTGTAAAGCTTCTGCGTTTCTTCGTTCAGCTTGTTCCGGGTCTCCAGGTCCTTGCTGGAATACTTCTCCTGCAAGGCCTTCAGTTCCGGCTGGATCTCCTGCATCTTTCTGGTGCTGTTGATCTGCACCGCGTTCAAAGGCAGGAGGATCACCCGGATGATAACCGTAAAGATGATTATGGCCCAGCCGTAGCTGCCCCCGCAGACTTTGGCAATCCAAAGCACGAACTGGGAGAGGTAGTAAACTACCCAGGCATCCCACCAGTTGCTGGAATTATGGGAGATCGGCGTTGGCTTCTGGGTGGTCTGCGTGGCGCAGCCGCTCAGAACAAGGGCAAAAACCGTCACCAGTGCCAGAGCGGCCAGAAGGCGCTTGGTACTCTTCTTCGATAAAATGTCCTTCACTATTTTTCCTCTTTATTTGGCATTTCTTCAATGACGTGGGCCAGGTTCAGCGCGTGAAGCAGGTTTTCCCGCGTCTTTTCCCAATCGAAATCGCGAGCGTAGGGCCTGGCAATCACCAAGAAGTCCAAGTCCGGCGCAATCCGGTCCCGGTTCTCGGTCAACACCGCCCTGATGTAGCGCTTGAGACGGTTGCGCACGACGGCCGTGTGACCGACCTTCTTGCCGACAGAGATGCCGACGCGAAAATGCTTATTCTGCTTTCTATGCAGGACGTAGATCACAAAAGCCCGGTTGGCAACTGATTCGCCATTTTCAAAGACGGTCTGAAAATCCTGTTCAGATTTAACTCTATATGACTTTCTCAAAGCTCTTTACACTCTTGCAAATTAAAAAAACCACTGGGATTCAGTGGCTTAAGCAGATAATACGTTTCTACCCTTTGCACGGCGTCTAGCCAAAACCTTACGGCCGTTGCTTGTAGCCATACGCTTCATGAAGCCGTGAACGCGTGAACGGTGACGCTTCTTAGGTTGGTAAGTTCTCTTAGTTGACATATCTTTGCACCTCCATTTTTAGTGCTACGTGCACAATTTCTTATCTAGAATAGCACGGAAATCGAAAAAAACCAAGCTTTTTCTTGCAAACTTGCCCGATTTTTTCCTTAGACTGCCTGAACCTGATCCCCCGCCTGTGGACAGAAAGCAGACCACGAAAAAAATTTTTCCCGGCAATCAACAGGCTTTTTCGCAGACTTATCCACAGTCCACACCCTGTAAAAAACTTTTTCAACACCCTGTGGATATGTCCGGTCAAAACCAGGCTCTCCTGTTGCCTCTCTAAGAAAAGTTTTCCACAAGGCTTATCCACTTTTGACCAATTTTGATAAAATTATCATCAGAGTTAACAGGCTTCTTTTTGTTTCTTGTCCACAGCCTGTGGATTCTGGATTTATTTCTTCCACCTGTGGAAAACCTGGTCAGTAAATGCTAAAATAATTTTGCTAAACGATTTTTTGGAGGGAATGTTTTTTGTTCGATTTAGAAAAATTCTGGGATAGCTTCAACGCTGAAATGCGGTCCGAATTTAACGAAGTATCCTACAATGCCTGGTTCAAAAACACCAAGCCCGTCTCCTTCAACAAGGACACCCATGAATTGGTAATCTCCGTCCAAACCCCCGTGGCAAAGGGGTATTGGGAGCAAAACATCTCCGCTAACCTGATCCAGTCGGCTTATGCCTACGCGGGAATCGATATCTACCCGGTTTTCGTCGTTAAAAACGGCCCGGCGCCCAGCAGCGAAAGAATGCTGGAGCCCCAGCCGCAGGCCAAGCCCGAGAAAGCCCGGCCGCAAGGCCGCGAATTCACCAAGGACCTGCGCTTAAACGAGAAGTACACCTTCGAGAACTTCATTCAAGGCGAGGGCAACAAACTGGCTGCCGGGGCCGCTTTGGCGGTTGCCGACAACCCGGGGACCTTCTACAACCCCTTGTTCATCTTCGGGGGCGTGGGCCTTGGTAAAACCCACTTGATGCAGGCGATCGGCCACCAGATGCTGGCGGAAAGACCAGATGCCAAGGTTGTCTACATTCAAAGTGAGACTTTTGTCAACGACTTCATCAATTCCATCAAGAACAAGACCCAGGATAAGTTCCGGGAGAAATACCGGACAGCTGACCTGCTCTTGGTCGACGACATCCAGTTCTTCGCCAAGAAGGAAGGGATTCAGGAAGAATTCTTCCATACTTTTGAGACTCTCTATAATGATCAAAAGCAGATCGTCATGACCAGTGACCGGCTGCCAACGGAAATTCCCGACCTGTCCGAGCGGCTGGTCTCGCGTTTTGCCTGGGGACTGCAAGTTGAAATCACCCCGCCAGACCTGGAAACCCGGATCGCCATCCTGCGCAAGAAGGCTGAATCCGAAGGCCTGGAGATCGATGAAAGCACCCTGGACTATGTGGCCAGCCAGGTCGATACTAATATCCGGGAGCTGGAAGGGGCCCTGGTCAAAGTCCAGGCCCAGGCCACCATTCAAAAGCAGGACATCAACATTGGCTTAGCCCGGTCGGCTTTAGCCGACCTCAAGCTGGTCCAGAAGAGCAGGGGACTACAGATTTCCAAGATCCAGGAGGTCGTGGCCAACTACTTCCAGACCTCAGTGCCGGACCTTAAAGGAAAGAAGCGGGTAAGGCAAATCGTCATCCCGCGTCAGATTGCCATGTACCTGTCCCGCGAGCTCACCGATGCCAGCCTGCCAAAAATCGGCCAGGAATTCGGGGGCAAGGACCACACGACCGTGATGCATGCCTGCGACAAAATCGCCCGGCAGATCAAAACGGACACTGAAATCAAGTCCGCTGTTTCCGACCTGCGGCAGATGCTGGAAAGATAGGTCCGTTGATAACTTGTGGACAAGTCCGTGATTTATCCACATTTTTTTAACTGGCAAAAGTCCGGATTACCGGGCTTCCGGTTAGTTATCAACAGAATTCACAGGACCTACTACTACAACTATCTATATATAAATAAATAATTAAATAAAGAGAGCAGCAAACTAACCAAGGAGGACCAGATGAAATTTACTGTACAGCGCAATCTTTTTATCAATGACTTGAATTCCGTTTTAAAGGCAGTTTCTTCAAGAGTCCAGATTCCGATTTTGAGCGGTATCAAGCTGGACCTGACGGAAACTGAACTGATCATGACTGGCAGCAATGCCGATATTTCCATTGAACTGAGCCAACCGGTTTCTGATGACTTACGGGTTGAATCAACTGGCTCCATTGTCGTGACCGCCCACTTGTTCAGCGAAATCGTCCGCAAATTGCCAGGCAGGGAATTCACTTTTGAAGTCAAGGAAGGCAACCAGATCCAGATCACCTCTGACAAGGCGGACTACGTAATCAACGGCCTGGACGCCAGTGCCTACCCGCGCCTGCCGGAAATTGCCGGAACTTCCTTCAGCCTGCCGTCTAAGACCCTGCGGGAACTGATCACCCAGACTGTTTTCGCCGTATCCACCGAAGAAAGCCGGCCAACTCTGACCGGGGTCAACTTCAGCTTCAAGAACGGGCAGATCAAGGCCGTGGCTACTGACTCCCACCGCCTGTCCCAAAGAATCGTCGACATCGCGGCCGGTCCAAGCGAAGACCTGTCCCTGATTATCCCGGGCAAGAACCTGCAGGAACTAGCCCAGATCATCGGCGACGCTGACCAGGACATCAAGGTTTACCTGGGCGACAGCCAGATCCGCTTTGAATTTGAAAACCTGTCCTTCTACACCCGTCTTTTGGAAGGGGCCTACCCGGACGTTGACCGCCTTTTGCCAACTGAGTCAACGACCAGCGTGCAGTTCGCCGTTTCTGACTTGATGCAGACATTGAGCCGGGCCAGCCTCTTGACCCACGCCAACCGGACCAACGCCGTCCAAATGACTTTGAACGTGGCTGACCAAACCGTCCTGGTTTCCGGTAATTCCCCGGAAGTCGGAAAGATTGAGGAAGAAGTCGGCTTCAGCAGCTTAACTGGCCGAGACCTGACCATTTCCTTCAACCCGGACTACATGGCCGCTGCCCTGCGGGCCTCAGTAACTGACTCCGTCATCATCAACTTCACGGAAAGCCTGCGGCCATTCACGGTCGTGCCAAATGACCAGTCAGTTGAATTCGTGCAGCTGATCACCCCAATCCGAACTTTCTAAAACAGACTGCCAATAATTCACAAAAGCCACTCTCCGGAGTGGCTTTTTTTCGACTATTTTTTAATACAAGCGTTTTTTACGGCTTTAAGCCCAAAATACCTGCTTTATGTACCACGATACTAAATGGGTAAATAAGCGCTCTGAGGCCCTAAAAAAGGCCTTCTTGATTGAGTTTCCCTGGAAAAAAGACTATAATTTATAAGTGGAATACTAGTTTTACATTGGTGAAGGTGAAGACTATCGAAACTTTTGCGATTAATGGTGAATTCATCACCCTCGGACAATTTTTGAAAGATGAATGTATCGTTTCCTCGGGCGGGCAGGCCAAGTGGTACCTCAAGGACAGTCCAGTTCTGGTCAATGGGGACAAGGAAGACCGCCGGGGCAGGAAGCTCTATCCTGGTGACCGTTTGACCGTTGCCGGCAAGGAATATGAGCTGGTTCAGGGACTTTAATGTACCTGGGCCGGTTTAAGCAGAGCGGTTTCCGTAACCTGGCTTTCCTTGACCTGGAATTTGACCCACACGTGAACGTTTTTCTGGGTGAAAATGCCCAGGGCAAGACCAACCTGCTGGAAGCAATCTACTTTCTGGCTCTTAGCCGGTCCCACCGGACCAGCAATGACCGGGAGATGATTGCCTTCGGTCAGGACTTTGCCAGCCTGGCTGGCCGGGTGCACAAGCGCCAGCTGGACCTTGACCTGCGCATCGTCATCAGCAAGAAGGGCAAAAGCGCCTGGGTCAACCGGGTCGAGCAGGCCCGGCTGTCCAAGTATGTGGGCCACCTTAACGCCATCCTCTTTTCTCCGGAAGATCTGGAATTGGTGAAGGGGGCCCCTTCTTTGCGCCGGCGCTTCATGGACCTGGAATTCGGCCAGATCAATCCGGAATATCTCTATTTTGCCAGCCAGTACCGGCAGCTGCTCCAGCAGAGAAACAACTATCTCAAGCAGCTGGCCCGCCGGCAGGCCAGTGACCAGGTCCTGCTCGGGGTCTTAACTGAGCAGGTGGCCACGGCGGCCAGTGAACTGATCTGGCGGCGCTACCGCTATTTGGCTGACCTTAACCGCTACGCGGCCGAGGCCTACCGGGCCATCAGCGGGCAAAGAGAAGAGCTGCGGGTCCTTTACCGGCCTTCAGCCAAGGAGATTACGGCTGCAGACCAGCCGGCCCAGATCAAGCAGAAGCTGCTGGACCGCTTTGCGGAGATCGCTGACGATGAGCTCAGACGGGCCACGACCCAGCTGGGTCCCCACCGCGACGACCTGGAATTCCAGCTGGACGGCAAGAATGCCCACCTGTTTGCCTCCCAAGGGCAGCAGCGGACCATTGCCCTCAGCTTGAAACTGGCGGAAATCCAGCTGATCAAGCAGCTGACGGGAGAAGAGCCGATCCTGCTTTTGGACGACGTGATGAGCGAACTGGACCAGAACCGCCAGGCAGCCCTGCTCAATTTCATCCATGGTCAAACCCAGACTTTTATTACGACAACCGATCTGGATGGTATTTCCCAGGAAATAGTCAAACAGCCGCGAATTTTTTACATCCATTCCGGCCAAATTATAGAAAAAGAGGAAGGATTAAATGGCAGACGAAGATAACAAATTGAAGAAGGCTAAGCAGTTTGAACAAGAAGCTGACAAGTACAATGCCAGCCAGATTCAAGTCCTTGGCGGCCTGGAAGCCGTACGCAAGCGTCCGGGGATGTACATTGGCTCAACCAGCTCCCAGGGCTTGCACCACCTGGTTTGGGAAATCATCGACAACGGGATCGACGAAGCCCTGGCAGGTTTCGCGACCAAGATCGAAGTCACCGTCAACGAAGACAACAGCGTGACTGTCCAAGACGACGGGCGGGGGATCCCGGTCGACATCGAAAAGAAGACCGGCCGGCCAGCCGTTGAAACTGTTTATACGGTTCTGCACGCCGGTGGTAAGTTCGGCGGTGGCGGATACAAGGTTTCCGGCGGTCTGCACGGGGTCGGGGCTTCTGTTGTCAACGCCCTGTCCACCAAGCTGAACGTCACTGTCATGCGGGATGGCAAGAAGTACCACATCGCCTTTGACCACGGCCGGGTCGTTGAAGAGCTGAAGGAAGTCGGCACGGTGCCTTTGACTGAACACGGGACCATCGTCCACTTCTGGCCGGACCCGAACATCTTCACGGAAACCACGGTTTTTGACGACAAGATCTTGAAGAACCGGATCCGGGAACTGGCCTTCTTGAACAAGGGGCTGAAGCTGACCTTCACTGACAAGCGGAAGGACACGGCGGAAACCGACGTCTACCACTTCGAAGGTGGGATCAAGGAATACGTCTCCTTCCTCAACCGGGGCCAGGAGGTACTTTTTGACGAGCCAATCTACGTGGAAGGCAAGTACGAGGGCATTGACGTTGAAGTATCTTTGCAGTACACGACCGGCTACAAGACAACCTTGATGACTTTTGCCAACAACATCCACACTTATGAAGGCGGGATGCACGAGGCGGGCTTCAAGACGGCCTTGACCCGGGTGGTCAACGACTATGCCCACAAGGCCAAGATCTTGAAGGAAAACGATGACAACCTGTCCGGGGAAGACATCCGGGAAGGGATGACGGCCGTGATTTCCGTCAAGCACCCGAACCCGCAGTTTGAAGGGCAGACCAAGACCAAGCTGGGCAACTCCGACGCCAGAACTGCCGTTGACCGCGCCTTCTCAGAAACCTTCTCCACTTTCTTGATGGAAAACCCGCAGGTGGCCCGCAAGATCGTTGAAAAGGGGCAACTGGCCGAAAGAGCCAGAGTTGCCGCCAAGCGCGCCCGGGAAGTTACCCGGAAGAAGTCCGGCCTGGAAATCGCCAACCTGCCAGGCAAATTGGCCGACAACACTTCAAATGACCCGAACATCTCAGAACTCTTCATCGTCGAAGGGGACTCCGCCGGCGGCAGCGCCAAGCAAGGGCGGAGCCGGCTGACCCAGGCCATCCTGCCCATCCGGGGGAAGATCCTGAACGTGGAAAAGGCCTCAATGGACCGGATCCTGGCCAACCAGGAAATCCGGACTCTGTTTACGGCCCTGGGGACCGGCTTTGGGGCAGACTTTGACGTCTCCAAGGCCCGCTATCACAAGCTGATCATCATGACTGACGCCGACGTCGACGGGGCCCACATCCGGACCCTGCTCTTGACCCTCTTCTACCGCTACATGCGGCCGATGATCGACAAGGGCTATGTTTACATCGCCCGTCCGCCTCTGTACCAAGTGCGCCAGGGCAAGCTGATCAAGTACCTGGACACTGATGAAGAACTCCACGACTACCTGGGGTCATTGCAACCAAGCCCGAAGCCAATAGTGCAGCGCTACAAGGGGCTGGGGGAAATGGACGCTGAGCAATTGTGGGAGACGACCATGGATCCTGAAAACCGCCGCCTGGACCGGGTGGACCCGGAATACGCCAAGGACGCGGATGAAGTCTTTGAAATGCTGATGGGCAACGAAGTTGGCCCGCGGCGCAAGTTCATCGAAGACAATGCCCAATATGTTGAAAACTTGGATGCTTAATGGGAGGTAGGAATGGATAACGAAAATCAAGGACAAGACCGGCGGATCAGAAATGTCGATCTGACGCAAACGATGCGTAGCTCCTTCTTGGACTACGCCATGTCCGTCATCGTGGCCCGGGCTTTGCCAGATGTCCGCGATGGCTTGAAGCCGGTTCAGCGGCGGATCCTGTACGGGATGAACGAGCTGGCCGTGACTCCGGACAAGCCTTACAAGAAGAGTGCCAGAATCGTCGGGGACGTCATGGGTAAGTACCACCCGCACGGCGACTCCTCTATCTACCTGGCCATGGCCCACATGGCCCAGGACTTTGCCTACCGCTACATGCTGGTAGACGGGCACGGTAACTTCGGTTCCGTCGACGGCGACCGGCCGGCCGCCATGCGTTATACTGAAGCCAGAATGAGCAAGATTGCCGTGGAAATGCTCCGCGACATCAACAAGAATACGGTTGACTGGCAGAGAAACTACGACGACACGGAAAATGAACCGACCGTCCTGCCAGCAAGAATTCCTAACCTCCTGGTCAACGGTTCCAGCGGTATCGCGGTCGGGATGACTACCAACATTCCGCCGCACAACCTGTCTGAAGTCATTTCCGGCATTCACATGCTGATGAAGAACCCGGACGTGACGACCAAGGAACTGATGAAGGCCATCCCAGGGCCGGACTTCCCAACCGGCGGGATCTTGATGGGCCGGGGCGGGGTTCTGCACGCTTATGAAAGCGGCAAGGGCAACATCGTCGTCCGGGCCAAGACCGAAATCGAAACTGAAAAGAGCGGGCGGGAAAGAATCATCGTCAGCGAGATTCCTTACCTGGTCAACAAGGCCGAACTGGTCCAGAAGATCGCTGAACTGGCCCGCGACAAGGTGATCGACGGCATTACCGGGGTGCGGGATGAATCCGACCAGAGCGGGATGCGGATCACGATTGACGTGCGCCGGGATGCCAGCGCCAGCGTGGTTTTGAATAACCTCTTCAAGGAAACTCAGATGCAGTCCAACTTCGCCATGAACATGGTGGCGATCGTGGACGGGGCACCGAAGTCCCTGACCTTGAAGCAGATGCTGCAGTACTACCTGGCCCACCAGGAAGACGTCATCACCCGCCGGACCAAGTTTGACTTGGAAAAGGCTGAAGCCAGGGCCCACATCCTGGAAGGTTTGCGGGTAGCGCTGGATCATATCGACGAAATCGTCAGCTTGATCCGGAACTCTGAATCAAGCGACATCGCCAAGGCGGGCTTGATCAGCCGCTTTGACCTGGACGACCGTCAGGCCCAGGCTATCCTGGACATGCGTCTGGTCCGCCTGACCGGTTTGGAAAGAGACAAGGTCGAAGGCGAATACCAGGAGCTTTTGGTCAAGATTGCCGACTACAAGGACATTCTGGCCAAGCCTGAAAGAATCGACCAGATTATCTACGACGAGCTGCTGGACATCCAGAAGCGCTTCGGTGACAAGCGCCGGACCCAGATTACGGCCAGCGAAGTGGTCACGATCGAAGACGAAGACTTGATCGAAGAACAAGACGTCCTGTTGACTTTGAGTCACCAGGGCTATGTCAAGCGGATGCTGATCGACGACTTCAAGACCCAAAACCGCGGCGGCAGGGGGATCAAGGGGATGGGCGTCCAAAAGGGCGACTTCATCGAGCACCTGCTCTACTCAAGTACCCACGACTACCTATTCTTCTACACCAACAAGGGCAAGGTCTACATGAAGAAGGCCTACGAAATCCCAGAATACGGCAGAAGCGCCAAGGGCCTGCCAATCGTCAACCTCCTGCAGCTGGACAAGGGCGAGCACATCCAGACCGTGGTCAACCTGCCGCAAGGGCATGACGACGACTACGCCTTTTTCATCACCAAGCTGGGGACGGTCAAGCGGACCAAGATCCGGGAATTTGAAAATATCCGGACCAACGGTTTGATCGCCTTGACCTTGAAGGATGGCGACGAACTATCCAACGTCCTGACCACTGACGGCCAGCAGAACATCTTGATCGCTACCCATCAGGGCTACGCCGTGACCTTCAATGAAGATGACGTCCGGGCCATGGGGAGAAGCGCGGCCGGCGTCCGGGGGATCAACCTCCGCGAAGGCGACTACGTGGTTGGCTCAGGGATCTTGAAGCCGGAAGACGAAGTTCTGACTATCTCGGAAAAGGGCTACGGCAAGCGGACCGCGGCCAGCGAATACCCGGTCAAGGGCCGGGGCGGCAAGGGGATCCAGACCGCCAAGATCGGCGAAAAGAACGGTCCTCTGGCTGGCGTGGCCGTGGTTGACGGGCAAAGCGACATCATGTTGATCACCACTGACGGGATCATGATCCGCTTCAAGACCAGCGATGTTTCCCAGACTGGCCGGTCAACTATGGGCGTCCGCCTGATCAAGGTGGCTGACGGCAATGCCGTGGCAAGCATGGCAGTCGTGCCGGCTGAAGCTGAAGGCGAAAGCGAGCCGGAAACGGAAGTTTAGCGGCAAAGAAGCAGAAAAAAGCAAGATAAAATAAAAAATTACCAGCATTTTTGGCGTAATAGTTAGTGGGAAGAAAATCCCGGATCACGTGTAAAAAATGTTTGGTAATTTTTTTATTTTGTGCTAAAATTAGGCATTGCGAGTAATTAGATCAATTACTCCTTGTTCTTGATTTTAGCAAGAACCATTTAGTCCAAAAGGAGGTGCAATAGTCTATGACAACCAAGTACGAAATTACTTACATCATCAAGCCAGACGTTGACGATGAAGCAAAGAAGGCCATTATTGACAAGTACACTAAGGTGATCGCTGACAATGGTGGTGAAATGGTTGAAGCTAAGGACTGGGGCAAGCGTCGTTTCGCATACGAAATCGAAAAGTATCGTGAAGGTAGTTACTATATCATGACCTTCACTGCTGAAGACGCTGCAGCTGTTAACGAATTTGCCCGTTTGAGCAAGATCGACGACTCAGTTCTGCGTTCAATGACTGTCAAGTTAGACAAGTAATTGTAGTTTCCCGTAATACAGGAATAGGAAGGAAATAAGTATGATCAATAACGTTGTACTTGTTGGCCGTTTAACACGTGATCCTGAATTACGTACTACTGGGAGCGGCATCTCGGTTGCTACGTTCACTTTGGCCGTTGACCGGCAGTTTACCAATGCATCAGGCCAGAGAGAAGCGGACTTCATCAGCTGCGTGATTTGGCGCAAGGCTGCTGAGAACTTCTGCAACTTCACCAGCAAGGGCAGTTTGGTGGGCATCCAGGGCCGAATCCAGACCAGAAACTATGATAACAAGGACGGCCAGCGAGTTTACGTGACGGAAGTCCTCGTGGACAACTTCTCACTGCTCGAATCACGCCGCGAGCGTGAAAGCCGTCAGCAAAACGGCGGATTTGGCGGCCAAGGTCAAAGCCAAAACACCGGCTTCAACACCGGATTTGGCGGCGGCAGCGGCTACGCCAACGACAACGCCTTCGGCAGCCCGGCCCAGTCAAACGGGCCAGCTAATGCCGGATTCAATGAAGATAACAAGAAAGATGCCGGCGGAGACACGAACACCAACCCGTTCGACAGCTCTGACGATGCAATCAACGTCTCAAATGACGATCTTCCATTTTAAAATTACACAAGAAAGGATCTGAAGACATGCCTCAACAAAGAAGAGGTGGTCGTCGTCGCCGCAAGGTTGACTTCATCGCAGCCAACCACATCGACTACGTAGACTACAAGGATGTTGATCTGTTGAAACATTTTATCTCAGAAAGAGGTAAAATCTTGCCACGTCGTGTCACTGGTACTAGCGCTAAGAACCAACGCAAGGTTGCTAAAGCTATCAAGAGAGCCCGGATTATGGGCCTCCTGCCATTCGTAGCTGAAGACTAAGCAGCAGGATCAATAAGCAAATGAAGAGACCGAAAGGAGCTGGACTCCTCCCGGTCTCTTTTTCTTTTCTGTTTTGTGGCGGGCGGCAATAGGTTATAATGGGAGTAGTTTAATCTGCTTTAAAGATGTGGAAGAATTTTATGAAAAACTTTTTACGCAAACTTGAATTGCCAGAATTCGTCCGGGATTCCAGATTAATCATTGCCTTCTCCAGCATCGCCTTCTTGACTGTGCTGAGCACGGTTGTGGCTTTCTTCATCAACCGGATCTTCGGGGTGGCGCTTTTGCTGGTCTTGATCGTGGATGTCTTTTGGGTCGTTTTCGGCGTTTACATTCTCGCGAAAAATACCAACAATTACGCGGCCAACCTCTCCTACCGGATTAAACGGGGGGAGCAGGAGGCCATGATCAAGATGCCGCTGGGGATCCTCCTTTACGACGAGTCCCGGCACATCCAATGGGTCAACCCTTACTTGCAGCTCTATCTGGGCGACAAGGACGCCATCGGCAAGACGATTACGGCGGTCGACCGGAAACTGGGCAAGCTGGTTGAAGAAGCCCTTGAGGCCCAGACTTCGGAAAGCAAGGTGGTCAAGTGGGGGGATCACCAATTTGAAATGGTTGTCCAAGACAGCATCGGGGTCATCTACCTACTCGACATTACCCGTTATGCCGACCTGGCTGACAAGTACCGGGCTGAGCGTCTGGCTATCGGTCAGATTTTTGTCGACAACTACGACGAGCTCAGCGAGCGGATGCACGACCAGGAACTGGCCAGAACCAGCACCTACCTGCAGACGACTTTGAACGACTATGCCAAGAAGTTCAAGGCCTACTTGAAGCGGATTGATGAGGACCACTTTTTGCTTCTGGCCCACTTGCAGGACCTGGAAGCCATGGAAGAAGACAAGTTCTCAGTTTTGGACAAGATCCGCCTGGAAACCAGCCGGAACAACACTCCTTTGACCTTGTCGGTCGGGATTGCCTACGGGGGTGAGTCGCTGAGAAAGATCGCCAACCAGGCCCAGGCCAACTTGGACCTGGCCCTTGGCCGGGGCGGGGACCAGGTGGTCCTCAGGGAACTGGGCCAGGTAGCCCGCTTCTACGGGGGTAAGTCCAACCCAATGGAGAAGCGCACCCGGGTCCGGGCCAGAATGGTTTCCCAGGCCTTGGGCGAGCTCTTCAAGGATGTTGACCAGGTCTTCGTCCAGGGGCACCAGCGGCCCGATATGGACTCTGTCGGCAGCGGGATCGGGGTTGTCAAGATCGCCCGCCTGCACGGGGTCAAGGCCCACTTTTTGCTAGACACGGTCCACTGCAACTATGACGTTGACCGCCTGGTCAAGAAGATGCAAGCGGCAGACCCCCAGCTGGACCTTTTTGTTAGTCCGGATGAGGCCAACGCGGTCGCGACGGACAACTCCCTTTTGGTCATGGTGGACCACTCCAAGTACTCCATCACTTATGACCAGCGCCTCTATGACCGCTTGAGGAACCGGATCGTGGTGATCGACCATCACCGGCGGGGGGAAGAATTCCCGGAGAACCCGATGCTGACTTATGTGGAGCCATATGCTTCCTCAGCCAGCGAACTGGTGACGGAAATGGTCGAATACCAGCAGCCGGCTGAAGACAACCGGGTTTTGACCAACCTGGAAGCCACGGCCATGCTGGCCGGGATCACGGTCGACACCAAGGAATTCTCCTTGCGCACGGGGACGAGAACCTTTGACGCGGCCAGCTACCTGCGGTCGATCGGGGCGGACTCCTCGGTGGTCAGTGAGCTTTTGAAGGAAGACATTTCCAGCTTCCTGGTCAAGAGCCACCTGGTGGCCAGCCTGCAGATGCTGCGGCCGAAGATGGCGGTCATGCAGGGGCCGGAGGACAAGGTGATCGACCCGATCTTGACGGCCCAGGCAGCCGATATGGCGCTTGATTTGGAAGGGGTGTCGGCATCTTTTGCCATCACCAGAAGAAGCGGGGACAAGGTCGGGATTTCAGCCCGGTCGATGGGCCACATTAACGTCCAGGTGATTATGGAGAAGCTGGGCGGGGGCGGCCACTTGTCCAACGCGGCGACCCAGATCAAGGATATTACGGTCAAAGAAGCCAGTCAGCGCTTGCTGGCGGCAATTGACGAATATCTGGAAGAAAACAGTTAAAGAAGAAAAGGAGCAATGAACGATGAAAGTTATTTTTATGCAAGACGTTAAGGGCAGAGGCAAGCGGGGCCAGGTCAAGGACGTGCCGGACGGCTACGCCCAAAACTACCTGATCAAGCGGGGCCTGGCCAAGGAAGCCAACAAGGGCAACCTGAACATCCTGAAGCGGGTGGAAGCCAATGAAAAGGCTGAATACGAAGCTCAAAAGGCAGCTGCCCAAGAGATCAAGAAGCAGCTGGAAGCTGACGAAACTGTGGTTGAACTGAAGTCCAAGGCCGGCAGCGACTCCCGCCTCTTCGGTTCAATCTCCAGCAAGAAGATCATCGAAGGCCTGGACAAGCAGTTCGGCATCAAGCTGGACAAGCACAAGCTGGAACTGCGGGAACCAATCAAGGTTCTGGGCTACACTAATGTGCCAGTCAAGCTCTTCAAGGGCGTTGAATCAAAGGTCCGGGTCCACGTTACCAAAGAAAATTAAGAAGCTGAAAGAAGCCGTGATTGATGGATAATCTTGTCACGCAGCAGATCCCGCATGATTCTGCTGCTGAAAAAGCCGTTTTAGGGGCGATTTTCATTGATCCCGAAGTCATCAACGAAGTCAGCTCGGTCTTAGAGCCGGCTGACTTTTATGAACATGCCAACCGCCTGGTCTATAGCGCCCTTTTGGCCCTCTATGACGAGAGCAGGTCAATCGACCTGGTTACCTTGCAAGAGGAGCTCAAGCGGCGGGGACAATTGGAAGAACTGGGCGACATGGCCTACGTGTCAGAGCTTTTGCTGGCAACGCCAACTGCCTTTCACGCCAAGGACTATGCCCGCATCGTCCACCAGAAGGCCCAGCTGCGCAATTTGATCAATGCCAGCCAGAAGATCATCTCCAGTGCCATTCAAGGGTCCGACAGCGTGGATGAGATCCTCAGCAACGCTGAAAATGAGATCATGAACGTCTCCAATGAAAAGGGGAGCGGGGGATTTCATAAGATTGAGGACCTGGTTGCCGGAGCCTTTGAGCAGATTTCAAATAATGCCCAGAACCAGGACGCGGTCACGGGTTTACGGACGGGTTTTGCCTATCTGGACGAGATGACGACGGGGCTGCATGATGACGAATTGATCATTTTGGCGGCCCGGCCGGGTGTCGGGAAGACCTCTTTTGCCATGAACATCGCCAAGAATGTGGGCATTACTGAGAAGAAGCCGGTAGCGGTCTTCTCCCTGGAAATGTCTGGTGAGCAGCTGGTTCAGCGGATGTTGGCGTCAACGGGCTTGATCGACTCCCAGCACCTCAGAACGGGGATCCTGGATAGGGATGAGTGGAACCAGCTGGACGTGGCAGCAAGTGTCTTGCGGCAGGCTCCGATCTATATCGATGACACGCCAGGGATCAAGATCAGCGAAATCCGGGCCGAGTGCCTGGCCCTGCAAAAGGAGCTGGGCGACCTGGGCTTGGTCGTGATCGACTACCTGCAGCTGATTGAAGGGCCAAAGACTGAGTCCCGCCAGCAGGAAGTTTCCGCGATCTCCCGCCAGCTCAAGAAGATGGCCAAGGAATTGCACGTGCCGGTAATTTCCCTGTCGCAGTTGTCGCGGTCAGTTGAGCAGCGGCAGGACAAGCGGCCAATTTTGTCAGACTTGCGGGAATCCGGGTCAATCGAACAGGACGCCGACATCGTTGGCTTCCTCTACCGGGACGATTACTACCGGGATGAGGATGCTGACGGCGAGGAACCGAAGGAAGATCCGGAAAACGTTGAAGTTGAAGTTATTATTGAAAAGAACCGGTCAGGCCGGCGGGGATCAGCCAAGCTGATGTTCTCCAAGCCTTACAACCGCTTCTCTAACCTGGACCCAGGCCATGAGGCCCAGGGGTAGGGGAAAGACAGCAAAAAAGCGCGAATCGTTGCTGATTCGCGCTTTTTGTTATTCTTGCTTGATGTCGTAGGCATCAAAGAAGATTGGCCCTTTCTTTGAGTCATTGAAATTCGGCCGGTTCTTGTAAGGATCCTCGCTCCTGTTGAAGGGCAGGGTAAGGCTCTGCCGGGCCGTTTCAATGATGTTGTTAAAAATCTGCCTGAAGATAGCCCGCATTTCCGGATCCATGGCAAAGTATGCCCGGCCAAAGCGGTAGGTGCCGGTAAAACCACTGATCTGTTTGATCTTAGTGATGTCCAGGCTGCCAAAAGCCTCAAAAAGGGCGGACCACATCTGCTCTCTTTTTTCCGCGGGAATCTGGTGGTTGAAGGCGATCAGGGAGTGGCGGATCACCCGGGCTGTAGCCGTGAGGCCATCTTGCGCCAAAACATAGCTATCCCGGCCAACGCTCCAGGTTCTTGGGTCGTGCTGGCTGAGGACTGGTTGGTTGCACTTGACGACCAAGACGCGCTCAGTATGGTCCAGCATGCAGCCGACAATGGAGCTTTCCGGGATGTAGGTCTTCATCTTTTTGATATTGTCTTGGAAGCCGCTGGTTCCGTAAATTTGGTGCCGGTAGCCAGGTCCGTCAAAGCTGTAGGACTTGATGACCCGGGCTTGAATCTGCGGATCAGCAAAGGCCAAAGCGTAGTGGGCGTAGTTGCCCCCCTTGGAGTGGCCGGTGATATAGATCCGGTCATTTGGGTAAGCTTGGCCGATCTTGTTAAGATACTTAGCGGCCAGCCTATGTCCGGTAATTTCCGGTGTATAATTCATGACCATGTCCTCGCTCCAGCCGATCATGGACTGGTCGGTGCCCCGGTAGGCGACCAGGATGGTCCGATCGTCCAGGCGGAAGGCGCCAGCGTTGAACTGGATGGGTTCAGGCTCAATCTCCATCTTGTTGACCCAGTCCAGAACGGTCAAGTCAGCCAGGCGGGGAGACTTGGGCAAGAGCAGGAGTTCAGTTTTGTCCAGATTTTGCCAGCGGTCAGGCTCACGTTGGTAGATGGACTGGCAGACCTCGCCTAGGCTGTGGCCAACCGTACTGCCGTCAAAGGGAAGGTAGGCCAGGGATGCCATTAAGGAAGCATCCAGGCTGTTGAAAGGGCAAGTTTGAAAAGGCAGATCGCCTCGCCAGCGCAGATAGTCTAATGTTGATGCCATCACAAAAACCTGCTGCAAAAAACGTGTGCAATGTAGCCAAATAGTAATCTTTGACTATGTATTGTCCGAAGACATGAATACAGACATTTTTCTTATTGCCGTCATCACCGGTATTCCGATATCCCAACAAGGGGGTAACCGCATTGACCAGCGCAGGTACCGAAGCACCACTCTTGCAACTTCATGGAAAGGCTCTCGCCAATCCTCGGGTACAGCCAACCCGCATGACTAAGGCCAGGGCCTTAGCCATTAATTCTCCTTTCTTTAATATTTATAGTGCATGATTTAATTCTGGGTACTCAGTCAGCGCTAAAAGACTAAGCATCGCATTCTTATCTCGATCTACGACCTTATTGTAGTTCGGGCATTTTTCGTTGTAGCAGACGTACTCATTGTGTTTAGTACCATGCTTCTTGTTTCCATAAAGGGTGATCTTGTCATCACCTTTTTTGACATTGCCACAGGCCGCACAACGCTGAGTAGACGGATACAGCTTATTTGCCAGGATAAGTTCCTTACCATACCAATCGCACTTGTAGGTCAAGATCTGCTTAAACTTGCCAAACATCGACCGATGAACACCCTTTGAAGCCACGTGGCTCATCAGCATGCCCTTAACCGACAGATTTTCGATCACGATCTTGTCGTAGTCATTAACCAGTTCGGTCGTAAATTTGTGCATCAAGTCGTTTTGGATATTGCTTGCCTTGCGATAGCACGCTTGAAGCTTGGCTTTCGTCTTCAAGTAGTTCTTGCTTTCGCAAGCAGCTTCTCCATTTTGGACTCGCTTTTTTGGCAAGCTGCCTTTGATTGTGCTTGATTTTTTTATAAATTCTATCAAGCTTCTTAGGCAGTACGTTCACCCGGCCACCCGTGTAATCAAAGTGACCAACATTGACGTCAACCGCGGTAGCTTTACCTGTTTTGTCTGGCAGCTTAACATCTTCAGCCTTGATCTTATACGGGATAGCAACGTAATAACGGCCTTTTTCTTTGAAGTAGCTGACAACACCAAATTCATCTGACAAAGGCTTTTCGCTCAGCTTAAAGCCACGCCATTGATCTTTCGGAACTCTGCTTCCTCTTGCCCGTTCCAAATAAAGAATTCCATCTTTGATCTTGCTTCGGTCGCTTTTGAAACCTTGTCTGGCTTCCCGTTTCGACCGAAATTTTGGTTTGCCCCAGCCTGGTTGGGCCTTATCAAAGAAATTGTTCCAAGCCTTGCCCAGGTCGGAAATTGCCAGTTGCAGAATCCGGGCTGACTGTGTATACTGCCAGTCTTTTTTATCGGCAACTAACATATTACGAACTCTTCGCTCACTCGGCGACGGCTTTTCTTTAAGCAACACTTTCTGCTCTTCAGTCAGCTTTTTGGAGTCGGAGGCCAAAGAAGATTTAAGTGCTTGTCTTGCCTTGTACATTTCATTCCACAAGGCAAGGCCTTGGTTCCAGCAATAGCGGCGATAGTCACAAGCTTCATCCAGAACTCTTCTCATAGTCTCGTTGGGACGTAGTTCATAGACTCTTGTCTGAATTAATTCCGCCGGTACTTCTTCTATCTGTTCCGTCATTTAATTTCACCGCCTTTTAGAACCATATCATTCTCAATCTTTGTTTCGAGGAATATTTTAGCACGTATTCCTGCAGCTTTCCAAACATATGTTTCTAAAATACAGGTGAAAGCTGTGCTCTATCTAAAAGCAAAGTCCTAGATTTCTCTACGTTAATTCTGCTTAGTACCTATCTGTTAACTCTTATATATAATCAAACATATCAAATATGTTTTTCGCCACTAGTATTACGCTCCTTAGCTAACATTGTACATTATTGCGCAAAAAGCGGGGCGGGGAAGGCTTTATGTTGATTGAATGTAATTCTTTATTTACAAAAAATTAAAGGTATATGATTATGGCATAAAAATGAAAGGAGATGAGATGAATGAAAGTTGTAACAGTTAAGTCAATCTGGCTGACCCTGCTCACGGTCTTGAGCTTTGTCCTGCCATTTTGGGGCTGGCTGCCACTGGTGTACTTGTACAGCCAACGGCAGGATCCGGACATGCAGGGGATGGAAAAGACACTTAAGCTCGCGGCTGGCGTGCAAGTAGCGTACTTGGTGATTTTGGCGGTAATCTTCTACTTCTTTGCCCCGATTCACGGTTAAAAACAGATAATTTCAATTTTTTTAGTACAAGATCTTGTGAATGCCTCCTTGTCAGCTAAGTCTTTATAGAGAAATATTTTATCACTCTGTCAGTTTTTTTCACGTGAGGGCTACTTGCTGCCGGGCGAGTAAGTGATGCGCTTGATATCCGGGTATTTGCGCAGGTTCATGATGATCTGGTTTTCATCGATCCGGCCGGCGATTTCGCCATCGCAGCTGAAAAGGACATGGTCGTCAGAGACGCTGATGATCTTGATGCTGAGCTGGTGGACCTCGTTTTTTTCCAGTTCGCTTTGAATGGTTTCCAGGATATGGGGCGTGTTGCTGGCTTCGATCAAGAGGCTGATTCTGACCTTGCGGAGCAGGTTGAGGACCGTTTCTTCCCGCAAAAAGCGCTGCACGAGCAGGATCAGGACGGCGGCCACGATTCCAATCCAGTAAAGGCCGACCCCAATCGCGATTCCGATGGCTGAAGTGGCCCAGAGTCCCGCGGCGGTCGTCAATCCGGAAATCTGCTCTTTATGGACCAGGATGGTCCCGGCACCGATAAAGGAGATTCCCGTGACCGTCAAAGAGGCGATTCGCGATGGATCGTAAGAAACGTTGCTGAAAGTGAGCATGTCGTAGAACCCATACTTGGAGACGATAGAAAACAGGGTGGAGGCAATGGCTACCACGACGTGAGTATGCAGGCCCGCGCTCTTTCTCTGTGTTGCCCGCTCAGAGCCAATCAGGCCGCCGCAAAAGGCGGACAGCAGGATCCGCAGAAGCCAGACCAGTTGAAAGCTGACAGGTATGCCGGTAAATTTTTCCATATTTTTCCTCCTTGCTGATTTTAGTTCTTTCGGCGCAAATAAGCCGAAAAAATAAAAAATTTCCAAAAAGACTTGCAAAAGTCTGCAATTAATGATTAAATTAGTAACTGTGTTAAGGCACACGAGTTGCTGACTTAGCTCAGTTGGCAGAGCACTTCACTAGTAATGAAGGGGTCGGAGGTTCGAATCCTCTAGTCAGCATTATACAGATTCTTGTTTACTATTAAACTTTATTTATCAGCGTTTTGCAAAGATAAATAAAGTTTTTTGTAATATCGATCTATTGACAGTTTATCAGAATGATAAGTCAGCAGCAGAAAATATGGAATCGTTTAATAAAGGGACTGTTAACTAGCTAGCTAACAGTCCTTTTTTTGACGAAAGGGAAGATTTGATGAAAATTGGCGAAGCACTGCGTAAAAAAAGATTGGAACTAGGGTTGACCCAGCAAGAAATGTGCGAAGGCATCCTTAGCCGACCTTTTTATGCAAAGGTTGAAAGTGGAAAAAATCGGATTAACGCGGAAAGCTTGTTCAAAATATTATTCGCGCGGCAAATCGACCTTGTCGAATTTGGCAAGCTGGTTCAAGGAACGTACGATTCGGCAGAAAATAAGGCTGAGAAGCGGTATCAAAGCCAGATGAACGTGGCAGTAAGTACCAAAGATCTTAAATTAATGGAAAAATACTGTCAGGACATAATTGAGTCGTCGAATGATGAAATCTTACAATTGCGTGCTTTGGTATCTTTGGCTTACTAATTGGGAGGCCTTAGCAAGGAAATTCGCGTGAAAATAAAAGAAAAATTCGATGAGGGGCGCAATTGGACCAAACGGCCAGAATTGCTGGGATTGCTTGCGAATACCATGCTTTTATGGGACCAAGATGACTTGAACTATTGGATTGGCGATCTGCTTAAGAAAGCCAAAAAAGAAGCAGTTTCAGATTTAATACTCGAAAGATATCTCAGACTGTTTGAAAATTATTTGGTTATTTGCTATGAACGGAAAGCAGATGGAAAAGAGTATCAAAAAAATTGCGTTGATGAAGTGATCAAATACATCATTAGCGTTACGGAGCCCTTTCAGCTGATGATATATAGGATTACGGCACTTTACTTGCATGCTTTGCTCACAGATCAAAAAGGCAAGGCCCAAAAAATCAAAAAAGATATGGAAGCTTATGGCTATGGAAACGCAATTGCCAGTTGGCCTGAATAGCTTGTAACAAATATGATACAAACTGGATCCCGAACAAGTGACTAATGTTAGAATCAATGAATAAAATCGTTAGAGTAAAAGAACGATTATTATAGGATTCCAATCCCTAAACTTTCAGATTGTCCAACTTGTGGCAAAACAGTATGATTACAGTAAATAAAGAGAAATTAATTGAACGAGCTGCTTTGGTGGCTTCTGGCGTAGATGCATTAGGTACAGGGTCTTTTGTTAGTATTTCTACTATTTTCTTTTTGACAAATAGTCATGTCACTGCGACGGTTATTGGTATAGGACTGACATTGTCTGCAATATCTGGCATGATCGCTTCTGTACCAATTGCGACTGTCCCGTAAAGAGATCACGCCGGCAAGCAGTCTCAGCAGTCTTTGCACGGGGCATGAAATCAGCAATTTTGGGATCGGCGAGCTCCTTTTCAAGCTGTTTAAGTAGTTGTCTGCCTAAAAAATCAACTTTTTTCGCGAAAGCTCTTGTCAAGGACACGATTTTATGGTTTAATTAATAACTGTGTTAAGGCACAAGAGTCGCTGACTTAGCTCAGTTGGCAGAGCACTTCACTAGTAATGAAGGGGTCGGAGGTTCGAATCCTCTAGTCAGCATATTTTAACCGTCACCTGCAGGGTGGCGGTTTTTTCTTGCCTAAAATCCTTCAAGCTTTTATAAAAATTGCTTCATCCTTTTTGGACTATAATGTAACTGCAGTATAAAAATTACAGAAATCAGGAGGAAGAAAATGGCACTCATTGAACTCAAGCAGGTGTCCTACCGGGCAGGTGACCAGGAAATCCTGCAAGACGTCTCCTTTGCCGTGGAGGAGGGGGACTACCTCACCTTGACCGGACCGTCGGGCAGCGGGAAAAGCACGACTTTGAAGCTGATCGCGGGCTTGATCTCACCTAATAAGGGGGAGATTTTTTACAAGGGGCAAAATCTTGATAGCCTGGATCTGGTCCAGTACCGCCGGCAGGTGTCCTACTGCTTTCAACAGCCAACCTTGTTCGACGAAACGGTTAAGGCCAACCTGGCCCTGCCTTTTGCCATCCGCAAGCAGGACTTTGCTGAAAAGCGGGCCCAGGAAGCTTTGAAGCAGGTAGATTTGCCAGCTGACTATTTGGATAAAAAGATTACCACCCTGTCTGGCGGGGAGAAGCAGCGGGTGGCTTTGATCCGTAATCTGCTTTTCCGGCCGGAGCTCCTCCTGTTGGACGAAGTGACGACCGGGCTGGATGAAGAGAGCAAGCAAATCGTCCATCAGCTGATCGCCCGAGTGCACCAGGAGGGAACCACGATCGTGCAGGTGACCCATGACCAAGAGGAGCTGGCCGCTTCCAAGCAGCTCCTGCACATGGAAAAAGGAGGAGTTTTGAAATGAAAGAAATAGCTGTCAGCGATCTGTCATTAATCTTGTCTTTTGCCCTGGTCCTGGTATCCGTGGCGATTTCCTGGAAGGAAAAGCTGGGCTTGACCAGGGACATTTTTTACAGCGTGGGTCGGGCTATCGTCCAGCTGGTCATTGTCGGCTACGTCTTGAAGTTCATCATGCAGGTCAACAATGCCCTTTTGACCCTCTTGATGACCTTATTTATCATTTTTAACGCGGCTTGGAACGCCAATAAGCGGGATCCCAACCCGAAGCGCCAGCTCTGGCAGTCAATCATGGCCCTTTTGATCGGGACTTACACCACCTTGGGCGTATTGCTGCTGACTCAGACGGTGAAGCTGAAGCCGATGCAGATCATTCCGATTACGGGGATGATTGCCGGCAATGAGATGGTGGCTATGGGTCTGTGCTATAAGGTTTTAGCCACGGGTTTCCATGACCAGCGCCAGCAGGTTTTGGAAAAAATCGCCCTCGGGGCTGACGTGAAGACGGCCAGCATGACCATCCTGCGGCGGAGCATCAAGACTGCCATGCAGCCGACGATCGACTCAGCTAAGACGGTGGGGCTGGTCAACCTGCCGGGGATGATGTCCGGGTTGATTTTTGCCGGCGTGGATCCAGTTTATGCAATCAAGTACCAGATCATGGTCACTTTCATGCTTTTGTCAGCGACTGGCCTGGGCGCCGTGATCGCGGGCTACCTGTCCTACCGCAACTACTTCAACAAGCGGAGCCAGCTGCGGGAAGAGCAGTAGCGATGTTAGAAAAATATTTTACCTGGCTGGCAGAAGTACTGTTAATCATAGTAGTAGGCTTGGTCTTCATAACTCTCCATTCTCTCTACTATAGTTATGGCATGATGATTTTTGGTGAGCATTCCGCGGCAGCAACTGAAATGTTTTGGGAAAGCGAAAAGCTTTGGAGTAGCATTTACACTGTCGCGGTGATAGTCATTGCTGTAAGCACGCAAATCGTCAGATCTTTTAATGATCAATTCACTGGCCGGCAAGCCCGGAATTTCACCTATTTTAATGGGTGGATGGATAGGGCTTGCCGGCCTTTTTTGCGTTGTAGATCTGGTCGTTGATGTATCTTCCTACGGTATACTTTGACATGTTTCCAACTGTCCCTATGTAGTAGCTTGATGACCATAAATGTCCGCCCCAGCATTCCTGCTCTCGGATTTCTGGATGCTTGCGCAAAAACGCATATCCAGTATTCCCCTTCAGTGCCTTCACCACTTCACTGATAGATTTGGATGGCCTAAAGGATATCATGGCATGAACGTGATCCGGCATGACTTCCAGCTTCTCAATTCTTATGTCATTTCTGGATGCTGCTTTGAGAATGAGCTCTTTCATCTCGCTTGCCAGGTCCTCAGTTGTAAATACCTGATTGCGGTATTTGGTGCACCAGATCAAGTGATAGTGACAGTTGTAAACATAACGCTGCGCGTATACCGCGTCTTGTATCTTATCAGCCATTGCAAATCTCTCCTTATCTACTTGCCCTAAGCTTTAGGCCATATAAAAAGCGGGCATTGAATCACCTTTTGTGCTACAATTATAGCATAGAATCGAGATGAAAAAGATGGCCAAAAAGAAGGAAAAAGCTAAGGCTTCAAAAAGCAAAAAGATAGCTAAGGTCAAAGACGAAAAGAAGCAGCGCGAAAAACTGATAATTCCCATGACCGAGCTGCCATATCATCTTGGCCTCAAAATGCGGATCTATCCAAGCAATGAGCAGAAAAGACTGATCGCCATCAACAGCGGCGTCAGCCGGTCTGTCTACAACAAGCTGATCGTCATCAACTCTGAGCTGAATCAGCTTAAAAAGGTCAATACTTACGTCAAGCTCGTAGCTGACAGAATCGAAGCACTTGAAGAGCGCAAACGCAAGCTTTCCAAGTACTACTTCTACATGAACTCAGAAGACGTGGACAGCTTGACCATCGCACAAGCGAAGCGCTGCTACAGTGCTGCCTGGAACATGTACTTCAAGGTGCACTCTTCTGGCCGGCCAAAATTCCATAAGAAGGGCGTGAATGACGGCTATCAGACATCTTGTTCATACGACAGCAAGAAAAAGAATATAGAAAACTGCACTCCGTTTTCTGGGACGGTGCGCTTTCTTGACATGAAGCACGTCAAGCTTCCAAAGCTGGGAAGAATCAGAATCAGTGGATCAAGCTACCGCAAGGTTCTTGCTCACAATCCAAACTTTAGAATTGGCACTGCCACTATCAAGTACGATGCCTCTGGCTACTACCTGTCCCTTCAGATTGGCGACGTGGTTCCTTTCAAGAGCCAAAAGCCGAAGACGGACAAGACGACCGGCATTGACCTCAATCTTGACAATTTCTTGACTGATTCAGACGGGGTGGTCGTGGACAATCCACGCTTCTACCGCAAGTCTTTGAAACGCTTGAAGAGGCTTCAGAGACGGGCATCAAGAAGACAGACCCGGGCCAAAAAAGAAGGCCGGAAGCTCTGGCAAAGCCGAAACTATCAAAAGGCCCGTCTTCAGACATCTCGCCTGCAAAGAAGAGTTCGCAATCAAAGAGATGACTTCCTTCAGAAGCTCAGCACGGCATACATCAATAACCACGATGTAGTTGTGCTTGAGAATCTGAGAGGAAAGAATCTGTTAAAAAATTATGCCTTGGCCATGTCGATTTCAGACGCGGGCTGGACCAGCTTTCAGAGAATGCTTGAATACAAGGCAGACCTCTATGGCAAGACCTATTTGGAAATCGACAAGCGCAACACGACACAGAGCTGCAGCAGCTGTGGGTCAATCATGGGCCACAACGGCCATGAGAAGCTGACTTTGAAGGACCGGGAGTGGGACTGCCCAATGTGCGGGACACACCACATCCGCGACTACAACGCGGCTCTGAATATCTTGGAGAAAGGAATTGCCAAGCTTTCGGATCAAGAATACAAGATAATACCGTACGATTCGGAAGCTGCAAGCTGAAGCAAATCGCACAGTCTATAGTAGAAAGAAAGAGCCCCAGGCAACCCGAGGCTCTCTAATATAAGTTTGGTAATTGGATGATCGCTGCACCCGCAAATCATCTGTATCTGACTAGTGTGAGCTGGGACGCCTTTAGGCATCTCTCGACTTGCAAGCCTCGGACTTCAGTCCGAGGTTGGTTGACAAGGAGTAAGAAGTAACTGGAGGATGCCTAAGTTATGAGCAGCGATGAGTGCATGGCTTGATGCAATCGAAGCAATGCGATTGTCGAATTATCCCTCCTTTTGCTGACCAAGTATTACCGCTAATTTTTTATGAAAAAAGCTCTAACTGCCTCTGTGGCAATTAGAGCTTTGTTTGTTTCTAAAATTAATTCGCGATCCGGCTTACTTAACGTTGCCTGCCTTGATGTAACGGCCGACATTGATCCGGTAGTAAGTCTTCTTACCGATCTTCCGCTTGCCGCCGTAAGTGAAGACCTGCTTGCCCTTCTTTAAGGTAGCAACTGACTTCACCCGCTTGCCCTTGCTATTGTAAGTCCAAGCATTGTGAACCAGCTTGCGGGCAGTACCATCAACGTTGTTGATCTTGATGTACTGGTTGGTCCCGATCTTGTAGTAGTTGTTGCTGCCGATCTTGACGATCCCGCCGATCACGTAAACGTAAGTGTACGCGCTCTTGTAAGCACCGGTTTTCTTGCCGGCGGAAGTGTAGACGTAAGACTTAGACATGATCTTCTTCTTAGTCTTGCTTACAGGTGCTTGACTGGCTGGCGTCTTAGATGGGCTTGATGAAGAACTGGATGATGAGCTGGAGCTGATTGACAGAGGCAAAACTGAGATGTTCCCGTCAACATTCAGCCCCTTCCAGTTTTCAGTGAACTGCCAGATGATGACCCCATTCATTGACGGGAAGTATGAAAAGTCTGGCGCGTCGATCCGGCCTGAGCTGGTGTAGTAGGCTACCCACAATGAGTTAGGGTAGGTTGACGTAACCGCGCTCATGTTGATCGCGTTGTTCAAAAGGTAAGAACCAGAGTAGAGCAATGGCTGGTAGCCAGCTGCCTTAACCTTCTTCATGAAGGCTATAATGGCGCTGGTATTAGCACTTCTGCTCCCGCTGGTTGAGTTGCCGCTGCTGGTTTCCCAGTCACAAGCCAGGTATGAGCCTGCTGGCAGGCTGACTGCCTTGGCGCTGGCGATAGCGTAGTCCGCTTCACTCTTAGCTCTGGATGAGCTGGAACCGAAATTGGCGAAGTGGTAGGCCATTGGCAACAGTTTGTTGGCCTTGGCGCTGGCTACTTGTGCCTTGGCGTTTGGATTCCGGTAGCTGGTGCCTTCGCTTACCTTGACAATGACGAACTGAGCGCCCGCCTTGCTGTACTTGGTCGTGCTGGTTGGCTGGTAGCTTGACACGTCAACCCCATAAGAACGGCTGCTGGCGCTGGTCGTGCTGGCCTGTGCCAGGCCGGCGAAGCTCATGCTTACAGCTGCCGTTAATGTGGAGATTAACGCAAGCAGTTTAAGGTGTTTAAACTTCATGTATCTGGTACTCCCATTAAAAAAGTGTGTGATTGAAAATGCTCAAAATAAGTGGTTTGTTTTGCAACAATCCTCATTATATAACTGCAATGTTACAAAACCTTGACACAACCTTTTCTAATTCTTAAATAATATCACAGTTTTTAGCACTGAAAAGGCTTCCCTTTAAGCAGATCGTTTGAGCTTGCCTGCCGACTTATGTAAAATACCCTTTGTCGTTGTCATTGAACCAGTAATATAGATAAGGGAGCGAATAGGAAATGCAGATTAGAAAAGCAGAATTGAAAGATTTTGACCAGGTGATGGCGATCCTGCAGGACGGGCGCAACCAGCTGGCAGAAAGCGGGATTGACCAGTGGCAGGGGGACTACCCGAACCCTGACCACGTCCGCCAGGACATCGAGAATGGCTATGCCTACCTGGCCAAGGCCGACGACGGGGAAACAGTCGGGACCTTGACCATTATTCCCGCGCCGGACCACGCTTATGATCAATTGGACGGGCACTGGCAAATCGACACGAATGACTACGTTACCATCCACCGGGTGGCCATCCACTCTGACCACACTGGTCACGGCTATGCTTCTCAACTCTACCAGGCAGTGATCAACTACTTCACCAGCGGCTTCAATGACATCAAGTCCGTCAGAGTCGACACCCATGAGGATAACCTGCCCATGCAGCACTTGATCGAAAAGAGCGGCTTTAAGCGGGTCGGCACCCTGCATGGGGTCTACCGGGAAAACGAGACCAGCTACGTTTACGAACTTCTGACTGTTTAAATTATGCTTACTAAGTAATAAGTAAGTCGCATAAGTAAACAGCTTAAAAATAATAGCTGTTTTGAAATTCGTAAGGAAAAGATCATACTTTCATCACAACTATCTTGTATTATTAGTTTCGTAGCTTGAGGTTGTGGAGAGCCGCAAGTTGCAACATCCAAATTTCTTTTATTTTTCTTTCCTCAATGTAACATTGCATTGAATTTTATACATACACAACACATTCCTAACCAAAGTCAGTTGTTCTTCTAAGCAACTGGCTTTTCTTGTGCTCTGAAAATGAAAATGCCCGTGTTATACTAGTTATTACCAGATTAGAAAAAAGTTTCGCAATAATTACTTTCATATTTTTTAAGCAAGCATATAATAGAGCTACTGAGCAATAAGGAGGAGCCAAAGTGAAATCGGTCTTGATCAGTCAAGATCTATCCTGTGTTGGTCAAGTCTCGCTGGCGGTCGCCTTGCCCGTGTTAGGGGCCAGCGGCCTGCAGACCGCGGCTTTGCCAACGGCAATTTTGTCAACGCATACGGGCGGGTTCGGGGAGAACACCTTCCTGGACCTGTCGGCCAGTCTGCCAGATATTTGGGCGCACTGGGACAAGGAAAAGATCTCTTTTGACGCCATCTATTTGGGCTACCTGGGCCAGGCGGCCAGCCGGGTCTGGGAGAAGGGGCTGGAAGAATACAGCCGGCAGGGGAAACTCATCCTGCTGGACCCGGCTATGGCTGACCACGGCCGTCTCTACCGCGGCTTTGATGACAGCTATGTTGTCCAGATGCAGCGCTTGGCCCGGCAGGCAACGATTTTGACGCCCAACTTGACCGAAGCCCTGCTGCTCTTGAATGAGCCGGTGGACTTTACTGAGGTTGACAGCCACCGGGCCTGCGTGATCACCCAGCGCCTGGCCCAGAAGTTTGCCCTGTCCCAGGTGGTTTTGACCGGGGTGCCCCTGGCCGACAACCGGATCGGGGTTTACGGGCTCAGCCGGGGCGGCCGGGTTTGGGAAAGGACCCAGGACCGGATTCCGAACAGCTATTTTGGCACGGGGGACCTTTTTGCCAGCAGCCTCTTGGCCGGCCTGCTTCACGGGCTGGACTTGGAACAGGCAGCTGGCGTGGCCAGGGACTTCGTGGCCAAGGCAATCCTGGCAACTGATTTGGACCAGGACCAGCGCTTTGGCCCTAATTACGCGGCGGCCCTGCCTTGGCTTTTGCAGCAATTGCAAAATTAGTGCATTGATCATCTGTTTTAAGGAGGGGAAATAATGCGCGATGAACAGAATTCTTTAAGAGCAGTCGTGATGACCGGCTTGTTCGCGGCCATGATTTATATCGGCATCTGGGTCCTGCGGATCCCGCTGCCGGCAGTCGTTGGCCGGCCTTTCATCCACTTCGGCAACACCTTGACGGCCGTGGCCATTCTTTACCTGGGCTTCCGTAACGGCGCCCTGGCGGGGATCATCGGCCTGGGCGGCTTTGACATCCTCAACGGCTACGCGGCTACCAGCTGGCTGACTATGCTGGAAGTCGTAGTCGTGGCTGCCATTTTGTCCGCGGTCTACAAGGGCATGAAGTACAACGACAGCAAGAAGAACATCATTATTTTGGCGGTCATCGCCGGGGTAACCAAGATTTTTACCTCTTACGCGACGATGGTCGTGGCTGCCTTGATGGCCGGGACGGCATTGCAGCCAGCCCTGGTCGCGGCCTTTCTGAGCCTGCTGGCCACGGTGATCAACTCCTGTTCAACCGCGGTCTGCACGCCGATCCTCTACTTTGCCTTGAAAGATATTACCGTCCGCGTCATGAAGCGGGCACACTAAAAGGCTTCCCGGCTGGGAAGCCTTTTTTAATTGCTGAAAAGCTGGTCGGCGATTTTGGCTGGCAGGGGATCAGGCAGAACCAAATCTAGGCCGACCGCGCTCTTGCCCTTGAGATTTACCTCGCGGACCGTGGCAGGGTCGATTTTCGCTGAGCCCAGGTAGTAAAACTTTGGGCCGTAGGCATCCGCCCGCTTGACGAAGACCGGAATCCGGGTGACTTGCTGGCCAGATTCCGTCCCCCGCAAAAGCTGCTGGACTTCCGGGGAAGACAGGTGGCGGGGAGTTCTGGTATACCAGGCCAGGCGCTGGCCGCGTGCCTGGTTGTCATAGCGGGCATTTCTTTGCTCCTGGTCAGTTTTTTGATAAGTGATAAAAACCGGGCAGACATTGCCACTCAGCCGGTAGCCATACATGGGCCGGCTGACGTCTAGTGGCCAGTTGAGCAGGCGGCAGACCTCCTTGCGGTCGTAAGCCGCGTAGAGGGTGAAGTCTTGAGTCGGGTCTTTTTCTTTGGCGAGGAAGAGGCCAGTTTCGACCGCGTCTTTAAACAGACGGAGGAAGTCGGGACTAGCTTGGACGATCTGAGGATTTAAGAACCAGCAGCCGTCCTTTAAGCAGGCGACAGGCTCGCCGCCGTACTTGGCCTTTTGGCTAGTTGATCCGCTTTTGACATCATAGAAGTCCAAGGAGAGGATGGCTTCCAGAGATTTTTCCAAGGCGGGTGAGTCGTAGGCCCCGTAATTTTTTAACAGAGCTTGGTAGTCTGTCTGACTGATTTGGCCTTTTGGCAAAAGGGCCTGCAAAAGCAAAAGTTCATGTGGCCGCTGGCCTGGGGCCAGTTCCTTAGTAACGAAGGAGAGGACCTGGCTTTCGTAAGAGGACAGCTGGCAGGGCTGGCCCATTTTTTCCAGGAAGGCTCCGTAGTGGGGCAGGGACTTGTTGTCCAGCCAGAGGCGGGGTGAGACCTGGCCTTTTTTGGCGAAATCCAGCAAAAGGGGCGCCCGGCCCAGCTGCTGGGCCAGGTCCGCGTAGGCTTCCCGCAGCTGCTTGAGCGAGTCCAGCTTGACCTTGTCCAGGGAGGCCAGGATCTCCTGGCTGGCGATCCGGCTGAAGTTGATGGTGGACAGGCCGGCAAAGCTGACGGTTTGCAGCTGGTACTTCAGCTGGTCGCGGGAGAGCTTTTTCCCGGCTAAGGCCAGGGGGATCAGGTAGTTGTTCTGGTAGTTGCCGATGAAGTCCAGGACGGTGACGAAGTCCTGGCCCGGGTAGAGGCGCAGGCCCCGGCCCAGCTGCTGGATAAAGACCGTGGCTGACTGGGTGGCCCGGAGCATGACAATCTGGTTGAGGGCGGGAATGTCCACGCCTTCGTTGAAAAGGTCGACCGTCACCAGGTAGTGGAGGCGGCCGCTTTCCAGATCCTTGACCGCCTGCCGGCGGACAGCTGGGGAATCCTGGTTGGTCAAGGCCTGGGCCGGCTGGCCCTGTTGAGTAAAAGCTTCCGCCAATTGCCGGGCTTCTTCCTGCCGGCTGCAGAAGACCAGGCCGCAGGGGCGGGGACCGCTGTAGCCGTAATAATCCAGTTCTTTAAGGAGGTAGCTGACCCGCTTTTTCGCGCCCAGCCAGCGGAGGTCGCTGAAGTCATCAGAAGTCTGGCCGTCAATTTCATAGTCGCGGATACCGATATAGTGGAAGGGAGTGAGCATTTTGCTTTCCAGGGCATCGGCCAGGCGGATTTCGTAGGCTAAATTGTAGTCAAAGAGGGCAAAAATATCCTGCTGGTCCATCCGCTCTGGCGTGGCTGTCAGACCCAGGCAAAAGGCCGGGCTGAAGTGGCTGAGGACTTTTTGATAGCTGGGCGCGGCGGACCGGTGGGCTTCGTCAATCAAGATGTAGTCATAAAAATCAGCTGCCTGGCTGGCCAGGAACTGGTCCTGGGAAACGGTCTGGATGGTCGCGAAGGTGTAGCGGGCCTGCTGGTGGCTGGTCCCGGTTAAAAGGGCGAAGTCGCTGTCCTTGCCGTCGATAACCTTTTTGAAGGTCTCAAGGGCCTTGCGGGCGATCTCTTCCCGGTGGACCAGGTAGAGGAAGCGGCGGGGGACAAAGTCTTTGACCGCCAAAGCCGCCAGGTAGGTTTTCCCCGTCCCGGTAGCAGAAACGACAAGGGCCCGGCGGGCGCCGCGTTTGACTAAGGCTTGGAGATTTTCCAGGGCGGCTGCCTGCATCTGGTTGGGAACGATCTTTTCTTGTTTCACGTGTAACACAGGCTTGGCTGGCGGCTGCCAGCTTTTTTCATAGTCAGCCAGCCAGGTGTAAGTCAGGGGCTGGCTTTTGCCCGTCAAGTCCGCTAAAGCCGCGGATAGTTGCCGGGGCAAGGCCGAATCGGTTTGGGAATCGACCTTGAGGCACCATTCCTGGTTGGCCAGGAGGGCGGACCGGGTGAAGTTGGCGCTGCCGATGACGGCGGTCTGCCAGTCCCCATGGTCAAAAAGATAGCCCTTGGCATGGAAGGGACCGTCCACGATCCGGACGGTAAGATTGGAAATTTTTAAGAGCTCGGCGAAAACCCGGGGCTGGTTGAAGGCCAGGTAGGTCCCGGTGATGATGGTCCCGCGGACCCCGCTGGCTTGCAGGTCTTCCATGACCAGCTTGAAAGGGGGCAGCATGTCGGCGGTGATGAAGGCCACGGCCCAGGTAAAGGACTGGCAGGTCAGCAGCTGCCGGCGCAGGGTTTGCCAGATGTTTTCTTGCTGATTGCTGACGAGCCGGGGCGGGCTCAATGGGGAAAGTTCCATGGATTTGACCTCACTGTGGAAAGATTTTTTACCATCATAACACAAGAGAGCAGCGGGGAAGATAGGAAAAGAATTATGTTACATGTGAAACAATCAGTGCTATAATAATGATAAAAATAATAAAAGCTTTTTTACAGAGGAGAGAACAATGAAAGCGAAGGAAATCCGGGCCCTGGCCCGGGAAAACCTGAAGCAGATCCCGAAGAAGATCTATATGTCTATGGGCCTGCTTCTGGTTGTGGCAAATATCATACCGAGTGTCGTTAACCAGGTCACTGATTCCAAGTCGGGGGTTGGAGTTAATATCATCTTCTTTCTCTTGGAAATCGCGGCCGTGCTTTTGACGGCTAACGGCTACATCTTCTTTGATCGCTGGCGGAATAAGATCCAAAAGGGCGGGGAAGAGCCAAATGCCTGGTGCGGCCTAACCGGCCAGCACATTGCCCGGCTGGCGGTCTACGGGGTTATCGAAGCCTTAATTATCGTTTCCGTGACGCTGGCGATTGTCGCGGTGATCGTTGGGTTAGTGATTTCGCAAGTACCGGTAGCGGTAAGCATCATTCTTTTGATCTTGCTGGTCGTTTTGCTGGTCTGGATTGAGCTGCGGCTGACCTATGTCGTTTACGTGATCGACGATGATGTGCGGACCGGGCAGAAGCGGTCAGTTTGGGCAGAAATCGGGGCTAGCTGGAAGCTGACCAAGGGCCGGGTCTGGAAGCTGCTTTGCCTTAAATTATCCTTCTTAGGCTGGTACATTTTGACCGCCTTTACCCTGGGAATTTTGGGTATCTGGCTGATGCCATACTACAATTTGGCAATTGCCGAAACTTATGAGCAGAGCAAGGAAGATAAGTATTAGTATTAATCTGCAGACGCGCGATGGCGCGTCTTTTTTTTACGGGCAGGGAAGAATAGCTTATAATTTTTAATAGAAAGGACGTGAGGCAGATGGCACAAGCCTTATATATCAGCGAGATTCACATGGACTTGAACGAGTACACCAGGATGGCCATGAAGGTGACGGAAAAGAGCCGGCGGCGGATCATCATGATCGCGGAAGCAATCTGGATCGCGGCCGGAGCGGTGGCTTTCGCCTTGAAGCAGTATGACTTCACGGTCATGTTTGCCCTGGTGATTGCTTTTTACCCGGCGGCACTCGTCTACCTCTACAAGCGGCGGCTGAAGAAGATTTACGCGGACATGCCAGCCATCAAGGATGACTACGTGCGCTACGAATTCTACCCGGACCACTTCCTGGTTTTGACCAACCGGGGGGACGGGGAATACCGCTATGACCAGATCACCCGCTATGTTGAAACTGACGAGGAAATCATCATGATGCCGGCTCCGGACCAGGGCATGCTGCTTTTGAAGAAAAACTGCAGCCCGGACTTGATCAAGTTTTTACGGGAGAAATGCCAGCGGTAGTTTCACGTGGAACACAGCGAAAGTGGCAAATCGCTGGAAAAGCTGTTAAGATTAAGGAAACAGGCTTTTTTAAAAAGGAGCTGGTAAAAAATGAAATTTTCCCATAAATTGAGTGACGCGGTCCACCTGCTGGTCTACATCGAGATTTTTCCCGATGATGACCTGTCCAGCCGGGCGATCGCGCGTAGCATCGTGACCAATCCCAGCATGGTGCGTAGTCTGATGATGGACCTGCGCAAGGCAGGGCTTTTGAAGACCAAGCAGGGGAGCGCTGAGCCGGAACTGGCCAAGAAGCCGGAAGAGATCAGCCTCTACGATATCTTCGCGGCAGTCGGTATGGACCACCACTTGCTGCACGTCGATGAAGACACGGAGCAAAAGTGTCCGGTTGGCGGCAACATTCAAGGGCCGCTGGCTAAGGCCTACGCGGAAGTGGAAGAGGCGGCTTTTGCCAAGATGCGGGAGATCAGCCTGCGGGAAATTGTCGACCAGATAAAAGAAGACGGGCAGCTTGCCTAATTACGTCAGCGAAAGCTGGCGTTTTTTTATGGAAATAGATGTTGACTTTAAAAATACACGTGCTAGAATTACTGTAGATTTAAAAATAACAAGTAAACGAAATAGAAAAAAGAGAAAAAGAAACTAACGGAGGCAATTATGAAGTACGCTATTTCAGCGGCTACTGGCAACTTCGGCCAGACCGCGGTCAAGAATTTGGTTGATGCAGTTGGGGAAGAAAATGTAGTGGCGATCGTCCGCAACGAAGAAAAGGGGAAGCAGCTTTTGCCAGCTGGAATTGAAATCCGCCAGGCTGACTACGGCGATGAAGCAGCTGTAGAAAAGGCCCTGGCTGGCGTGGACAAGTTGCTCTTTATTTCCTCTCAGCCAGGCGGGGCAGTAACTAGAGCTGACCAGCACAAGAATGTGGTTGAAGCTGCTAAGAATGCCGGCGTTGGCTACGTGGCTTACACCAGTTTCCCGAAGGCCAGTGAAAGCGACAACTGGCTGGCAGCTGACCACAAGCTGACGGAAAAGCTGCTTAAGGAGAGCGGCCTCAAGCACTCCTTCCTGCGCAACAACTGGTACCTAGAAAACGAAATGACTTTCCTGGCTCCAGGTCCGGCAAACCGGCTTTACTGGGCTAACAACTTTGCCGGCTGGGCATCGGAAAGTGAATATGCCGTGGCAGCGGTTAAGGTTTTGACCAGTGATGATCCAAAGGAAGTTTACGAATTTGCCGGCCCGAAGCGGAGCTACCAGGACCTAGCAGCGGCCTTGAACGTGGCAACTGGTGAAGAAGCAGCAGCCAAGCAGGTCAGCCAGGACGAGTACGTGAAGGCCTTGGAAGGCCTGGGCTTGGATCATGATACGGCGGCAATGTACGCTGCCTTCCAACAGCCAATTGATGATGGTTCATTGACGGAAGAAAGCAGCGACCTGGAAGAAGTTCTGGGCGGCTTGACTCCGCTGGACCAGGCAATCAAAGAACTTTTGGCAAAGTAGCTTTGGCAGGTACTTTTTTTCTAAAAAAGCAAGTATAATGTAGGAAAAGTTACTTGTTTTTGAAAAAAGGAGCAAAACAATGCCATTTGTACACATTGAACTCTTGGCTGGCCGGACGCCAGAACAACTGGAAAAGATGATGAAGGACGTGACCCGGGTGATCTCAGAAGACACTGGCGCGCCAAAGGAACACATCTCCGTGATCATCAACGAACTTGGCAAGCAGCAGCTGGCTCAAGGCGGCGAATGGAGAGAACCACAAGCCTAAAGATTTTGACTCACCCAAGGCGGGTGGGTCTTTTTTTCGGGAAAATAACAGGTGGGAAATAATGTGCAAAGTGAATCAAAAGGGAAGGAGGGCTAGAGAAGCAAAGGATGAGGGGGCTTTCTTAAAAGAAAAAATCTTAGCAAAATTAATATAATAGTTGGCTAAACTTGGTATAAATTTTATGATAAGATAATAGGTGAAAAGTGAGTAGAAAACAGCGAATGAGGCGAAAGCGGAAGATAAAACGCAACAACACAGTACTAGAAAGCCAGCACTGACAAGGAAGGGTCAGGGCTGGCTTTTGTTTTCGGAAAGAAAAGGGGGCTGGGGGCTGCTGCGCTGCCGTTTTTTCATTATGAATAAATCGTAATAAAGTCGAAATCGCGCCAGACCAGGCTTTTACCGCTGCCGGCTGCAAAAAAAGTTCCTGGCACAGATAATGTGTCACGAACGGAGGTAGTAAAAATGATTACCAGTATCAAACTTTTGGAAGCTAATCAGATCCTGGCCCAGGTCTTGGACAGCGAGAGGGGCAGTGAGATCAACGTCAAGAAGTTCTGCAAGCTAGCTGCCTGCTCACGGCCAACCTTTTACGCCCACTATGGCAGCATGCGGCAGCTCAGTGCGGAATTACTGTTAAAGAAGCTAGACCAGCACTTGTACTTTGCCACCAGTGATTATGGCAATGGCCTTAAGAGGCTATTGACCTATATGGAAAAAGACAGCTGTTTCATTTTAAACCTGCTGGCCTTGATTGATGCGGAGAAGGGGAAAATCAAGGGCAAGGAGTTTGCGACCCGTTTTCCGCAGAAGGTTGAATGGCTGCTGCGAAAGAAGACAGTTTGCTATGTTGATGCTCATTCCTTAAGCGGGGATTATTCGATTAAGACCTTGAACAATGCTGCCCACATCATCTACGCGATCCTGTACGAGTGGCTGGCTGAAGGCCTGCAGCTAAGTGCGCGGGATGTTTATGACCGCTGCCAATTGGCGATTGATATTGTCGAGGAGCAGACAAGTAAGAAAGCGCTTTTGTAATTCAAAAAGAAAAAAGCAAAAAACTTTTAGAAAAAATATCAGTCAAAAATCCATCGTTTCCGAACAAAGAAAGCAGAAATAAAGTGAAAATGACTACTAGTCTTGATATTCCCGAACGAGACCAGGCCCCGCCTTATCACAACTCTACCGGGTGTTCAGAATGTAAAGCGAATGAAAAGGCTGATTTGACCTTTCAAAAATAACGAGTATACTAGTATTTGTTGCCGCGTGAGACAAGCAAGTCTCGCGGAGGCAAAAAGAAAACATCGAAAACTTGTTGACAAGAAGTCAACAAGCGAGTAAGATATAAAACGTTGCGTCACTAAGACGCAAGTTGGTACTTTGAAAACTGAACAAAGTTTCGC